>CAYVTQ010000069.1:0-2192 GCA_964454865.1 uncultured Methanosarcinales archaeon | reverse complement strand
ACAAAGAAATCTAAGTCAATTCTTAAAGTGTGAACTAATTATGAAATTGAACAACATTTATTCCCAATAACAAATTATATAAATAGCATAGAAACCCCTGATTTTGATTCTAATGGACAAATCCCAAAACTATGAAGTCAAAGACATAAAATTAGCGGAGCAGGGCAGATTAAATCTTGAAATAGCAGAGTCAAGGATGCAGGCTTTGATGAGGGTAAAGCAGAAATTTGCGAAAGAAAAGCCCCTGAAAGGCGTGAGGATAGGAATGGCTTTGCACGTGACAAAAGAAACAGGAGTTCTTATAAGGGTTTTGATTGCAGGCGGCGCGGAAGTCGCAATTACAGGGTGCAATCCGCTAAGCACGCAGGATGATGTTGCTGCTGCATTGGCTGAAGAGGGCATAAAAGTCTGGGCATATAAAGGGGAAACAAAAGAAGACTATTACAGGTACCTTAACAATGTCATTGAATTCGAGCCAAACATCACAATTGACGACGGGTGCGATTTGGTAAGCGAGATACACAAAAAGCACCAGCACTTAATTAAGGATATAATTGCAGGATGCGAGGAAACGACAACAGGCGTAATAAGGCTAAATGCAATGGAGAAGGATAATGCACTGAAATACCCGATGATTGCAGTAAATGACAACAAGACAAAGCATTTGCTGGATAATTTCTATGGAACTGGCCAATCAACGCTTGACGGCATTTTGAGGGCTACGAACATTCTTTTCGCCGGCAAAAACGTTGTTGTCTGCGGCTACGGCTCTTGCGGAAAAGGAGTTGCGCTAAGGGCAAAAGGAATGGGATCGAATGTAATCGTTACAGAAGTCGACCCATTCAGGGCATTGCAGGCTTCGCTGGACGGATTCAGGATAATGCCAATAAAAGAAGCCTCGAAAATTGGGGATATTTTTATAACCGTTACAGGCAATAAGAATGTTGTGGACATCGATCATATTAAGCTGATGAAGGACGGCGTTGTCCTTGCCAATTCCGGCCATTTCGACGCTGAAATAAACGTGAATGAGCTTAAGAAAATCGCAAAGCACAGGAGAGTAAGGACTTTCCTTGACGAATTTGTTTTGAACGGAAAGAAGGTTTACCTTGCAGGCGAGGGCAGGCTTGTCAATCTTGCTGCTGCAGAGGGCCATCCAAGCGAAGTCATGTCAACCAGCTTTTGCGGCCAGGCATTGGCTTGCGAATACGCCGTGAAAAACAAAGGAAAACTCCCTGCAAAAGTAATACAGCTTCCTGAGGAGATAGACAATGCAATTGCAGCCCTGCAGCTTGAGGCAATGGGCATAAGCATAGACAGGCTCACGGCAGAGCAGAAGAAGTATCTTGAAAGCTGGCAGGAAGGGACTTAATTCATTTGCCCTAATCATATAAAGAAGGAGATTATTTATTTAAATTTCTCTTCTCTCTCTACCAAAGAGAAAGGAGTCTGGTCAACCAGCACTTTAATACCTCCTTTGCCTATGGAGATTGGATAAACATCCAGATTATGGTCCTGCCCCCTGACTTTTGCAACAGTCAGGACTCTCTCAAAATAAGAGCCTTTCCTTACCCTTGAAAGTATAATGAATCCTTCAAAAATAAAATCTATCATGTCATACTCCAGCCTGTCCAGATCAGTGATTTTTCTTTCAGAAGCGGCCAAAAAAGTCACTCCTGCTTTCTTCATCTGCGACATAAAAACAAGTATCTGCCTTCTGTACTCCATAATGTGGCTGTTGTATTTAGGATATAAATATTCAAAAAATATCATAGAGTCGAGCGCCACTCTCTTAATCTTGTATTTTTTGATAAAATCAAGCAGCCCTTTTATTGACGCCAGGCCGCCTTTCATGGTTGACAATGGCTTTTGTATGATAAACGCTTTCTTTTTTTCCTCCATGGCCTTAAGATCCATTCCTAAGTTGGCTGCATAATTCCTTAGCTGGGACACATCCTCTTCGGTGCTTATATAAATCCCATTCTCGCCGAAGTCTTTTGCGCCATTGTAGATGAACTGCAGCGCCAGTATGGATTTGCCTGTTCCGGGCGCCCCAGTAACAAGAATAGTGGAATTTCTTCTCAGGCCGCCTTTGAGGACCTTGTCTAGCCCCTCTATCCCAGTTTTAATGAGCTCAGTCACCATGCTTCCCAATATTCTGGAGACACTGATATAAAAGATTTGCGAAAATC
>CAYVTQ010000068.1:1536-4060 GCA_964454865.1 uncultured Methanosarcinales archaeon | reverse complement strand
TTCACATACCCTTCATAAATCTTTATGCTGCTTCTTAATGTGTCCAGTGAAAGCAGTGCGCATTTCAGCCTTACTGCGCTTAAAGGGATACCAATCATTTCCAAAATTTCCTCTTTAGTTATATTTCTTATTTCATCAAGCCTTTTGCCCTTAATTCTGTCAGTGAGCATTGAAGCGCTTGACTGGCTTATTGCGCATCCCCTCCCATAAAATTTCACGTCTTTTATTGTATTATTTTCAATTATCAGGTATAAATCAATCTCATCTCCGCATAAAGGATTGTATGCGTGATTGTGCGTAGTGGGATTTTCAATCCTGCCGTGGTTATGCGGAGCCTTGTAATGCTCCAGAATATTCTCCTGATACATCATTTCTATGCCTTCCATTTTATACACCGAATATTTTTTTGACTTTTTTAATGCCTTCTGCCAATTTGTTAATTTCCTCTTTTGTATTATACAAATAAAAGCTCGCCCTTGCTGTTCCCTGCACATTCAGCAGCTTCATCAATGGCATGCAGCAGTGGTGGCCTGCCCTGATTGCTATGCCTTCTGAATCAAGTATCTCTGAGACATCATGCGAATGCACACTGTTTATGTTGAATGAGACAACAGCGCCTCTTTCATCTTTTGGGCCATAAATACTTATTCCATCAATTTCATTTAATATTTCCATTGCGTATTCTGTCAGTTCCTTATCGTGCCGTCTTATTGCGTCCATTCCGACCTTATTCAGATAATCAACTGCAGCCCCCAGACCAATTCCTGCTGCTATGTTTGGAGTTCCGGCTTCAAATTTCCACGGCAAATCATTGAAGGTTGCATCATCAAATTTAACCTCTCTTATCATGTCTCCTCCATACAGGAATGGAGGCATCTTCTCAAGCAATTCCTTTTTCCCGTACAAAACCCCGATTCCCGTGGGCCCGAGCATCTTAT
Source organism: uncultured Methanosarcinales archaeon (assembly GCA_964454865.1). GTDB lineage: Archaea > Nanobdellota > Nanobdellia > Woesearchaeales > GW2011-AR4 > JACOZO01. The sequence goes on along the minus strand of CAYVTQ010000068.1, from coordinate 3,122 downwards.
GCCCCGAGAATGCCAGAAAGTCGCAGTTTAAGTCTTTGACATTGACTTTCATGTGCGGAACTGACTGGGCGCCGTCAACAATCATCAAAGCATTGTTCTCATGCGCAATTTTTGCAATTTCCTTTATAGGATTTATTGTCCCCATGACATTTGAGGCATGAGTAGCAGATACAATTTTTGTTTTTTTTGTTATTGATTCACTTATGCTTTTTGCATCCAATTGCCCTTCCTCATTGATATTGATGTATTTTACTGCCAGACCCCTTTGCTTTGCAAGCTGCTGCCAGGGCACTATGTTGCTGTGATGCTCCATCTGCGTCAGAACAATCTCGTCGCCTTTTTTTAGGCCTAATGTTAATGAATAGGCAAGAAGATTCAGCGACTCTGTCGTGTTTTTTGTGAAAACTATCTCTTCCATGCCGCCTGCGCCGATGAATTCTGCAGTCTTTTCATGCGCCTTTTCGTACGCCAAAGTCGCTTCCTCACTCAGCTTGTGGATGCCCCTGTGTATGTTTGCATTGTAGGAATTATAGTAATCAGAAATTGCGTCAATTACCTGCTTTGGCTTTTGCGAAGTTGCAGCGTTGTCTAAATAGATTAATGGTTTTCCGTGCACTTTCCTGTTTAATATGGGAAAGTCTTTTCTTATTTTTTCAATGTCCATGGTTTCTTTTATCTTCATTTTTATTCTTTCATTAATTATTAGTTTCATTCCGCGCCTTCGGCGCATAATTTGTGCTCGGCTTTTTTTGTCTGCCACTAAAAAAAGCCTCGCAAATTAATATCAATATAATATCAATAAAATTAATTCGAGGCGGAATTTTCTTGGCAGTAAAAATTCCGCCGAGTGCTTCTTTGTCGCGAAGCGACGGAATGGGTATTTGCTTTTCAATTCAAATATCTCCTTTGAACTTCTTCTAATGGTATAAACCCCCGTTCTGAAAGTATATCACAACGCGCTTTATACCATCCATTACTTAAGTCTTGATCAGGTTCTACATCAATTGGACTGCATTCTATTTTCGCAATGCTCCATTCTCTTCCATCTTTAAGGCAAAATTGTATAAGCGCAGCTAAATCTTCATGCAAATGGCCTCCAGTACCAACTCCATCCAATCTTCCTTTGGGAGTATAACCCCTTTCAAAGTGTTCTGCTATGTGATGTTTCCATAATATCATTTTACAATCAATCCCCTTATCTTCTCCCTTAATTCTTCCAGCTTTATTTTGCATATTATCGGCTCCAAAAATCCCTGTGTTATCATACTTTCTGCATCGCCTCTTGACAGGCCCCTTGACATCAGGTAGAACAGGTGCTCCTCACTTACCTGCCCTACTGTTGCGCCGTGGGATGCTTTTACATCGTTGGCTTCAATCTGGAGCGCAGGAATGCTGTTGCCAAGGCTCCTCTCCCCTATTTTCAGGATATGATTGGATAAATATGAATTTGTCTGCTGCCCCTGTTTCTCTATTCTTATCAATCCCCTATAAACTGAAGTTGAGCTGCCTTTCAAGATGCCGTCCACTTTTATGTCATTACTGGTATGATGCGTGTTGTGGTAAACATTGGTTGTGATGTCTATGTG
>CAYVTQ010000068.1:0-1436 GCA_964454865.1 uncultured Methanosarcinales archaeon | reverse complement strand
CACTGCCGAATTGAAGCATTCTTCATTTGGGCTTGAGATGTATTCTTCAGCAAAAGTTATTTCGCTTCCGGACTCAACTATTATCAAATTCCTTATGACTGAACTCTTTTTACTGACTGAGAAATTTATTTTTATCGGAACATCCAAATGCGTATTTTTTGGGACATAGAGGAAAATGCCGCCAACCCAATGTGATGCGTTGAACGCAACCAACTTGTCAGCGTCCGGCTTTATGATCTTGGAAAAATATTTTTTTATCAGCTCAGGATGACTTTCAAATGCGTCATTGATGCCTGTGAGTATTATGCCTTTTTCCGCCAAGTCATCTGTATTGGAAGATTCTATGGCTGCTTCATTTCCAAACGGCGCAAAATTTTCAATCCTGAACCTGTCAATAAGAGTATAGCGCCATGCCTCCTGCCTTTCGCTCGGCATTGGAAGACTCTTATAACTATCCAAATGCCCCTGCTTTTCATTTTCTGCGGATTCCGATTTCACGCTTTCAATCTTTTCCATTTTAAGAGCGTTTTCCGTAACCAAGCTTTGCCTCATCAAAGAACACCTCTATTTTTACCCGACTGAGCCTTCCATCTCCAAGGCAATAAGCTTGTTCAGTTCAACAGCGTATTCCATTGGAAGCTCTTTTGTAAACGGCTCGATAAATCCTGAAACTATCATTGTCATCGCCTGCTCCTCGCTTAATCCCCTGCTCATTAAATAGAATAATTGCTCCTCGCTTACCTTGCCGACGCTTGCCTCGTGCCCGATGCTCACTTTCTTTTCATTTATCTCCATATAAGGCACTGTGTCAGATGCTGATCTCTCGTCAAGTATCAGGGCGTCGCAGACAACGCTTGATTTTACATTGGATGCGCCTTTTGCAACTTTCAGCAATCCCCTATAAGTTGTCCTGCCGCCGTCCTTGCTGACTGATTTTGAGGTTATTTTTGAGCTTGTGTTAGGGGCCATGTGGATTATTTTAGCGCCTGCATCCTGATGCTGCCCCTTGCCTGCAAATGCAACGCTTAAGACTTCTCCTCTTGCACCTTCTCCTAGTAATATAATTCCTGGATACTTCATAGTGATTTTTGAACCCAAATTCCCATCAACCCATTCAACAGTTGAATTTTCATATGCAAAAGCCCTTTTTGTGACAAGATTATAGACATTATTGCTCCAGTTCTGGATTGTAGTATATCTCAGCTTTGAGCCCGGCATTGCAATAAGCTCTACGACTGCAGTGTGGAGGCTGTCTGATGCATAGACTGGGGCGGTGCAGTTATGCACAACTATTCCGTGGCTTATATAGGATTCGTCATCCTCTACACTAAAATTATAAACATCCAGCTCTTTTACAATTTCTTTCTTTATTGACTTGACCGGCACAAATGCGTATTTTTCAGTTATTTCTGCATAAGAAACCAGTTTTTGCTTCA
>CAYVTQ010000067.1:0-5113 GCA_964454865.1 uncultured Methanosarcinales archaeon | reverse complement strand
CTTCCATTAATTTATCTCTGGAAAAAGGCATTAATAAAGTTTTCTTAAAAATTTTGGGATTTTTGCTGCTAATTGGTAGCTAAATTTTTTTGTTTTATTGAACATATTGCCAAAGTTTTTATTTGAATATTGATTAGTTGTTCTAATGAAAAACCCATTATCTTCAGAGGAAAGAAAGCATGTTCATCGCCTTTGGAGGCATGATTCAGTAACTATAGCTGCAAGATTGCATGATAGTCTGTCAAGCCTGAATGATTTTGGAGAAGCTACACTCGACCCTCAATCTTCGCTTTATTTTTTTAGGCATGTGTTCTATGTCACCGATTCTATGGGAAATCTGATGCAGGATTCCAAATATTTGCAGGGGGGAACTGGAAAAATAACTCTTGAAGAGATGGTAAAACAGCTTCAAAATGTATTTCTTAAAATGCATAAACATAGCTTGCCTTATACGATTAATTCTGATGGAAAATTTGATACGAACATCCAGCTTGTCTACACAGCACTTTATAATATGGTAAAAAATAGTTTACAGGCAGTAGACAGAAGGGAGAGATTGATAAGTGTAAGTATATCTGATTACTCCGGTGAAGCAGGCAATCTAGCCTATAAGGCTCCGTCAACAGCTGTCAGCGGGGATTTTATAAAATTTGAAGTTATTGACAATGGACGGGGTTTCCCTCAAGACAGGGAAATAAATGAATTTTTAAAATTAGGGGTTTCCTCCGATAAAGGGGATAAAGGGTTTGGTCTTTATTATGTTTATCTTGTATGTAAATATCTTGAAAGCCATTTGGCAATAGATTCAAAAAAAGGAGATACGAAAGTCGCTATTTATCATCCTTTAAGTCAATAACTCATAACCCCTTCAATCGCCTTGATGATCCTCTCATGGCTCGGCAGATAGTAATTCTCCAGCTTTGCAAGCGGATAAGGCACGTCAGGCGCAGTAACTCTCAAAACAGGCGCCTCTAAACTCAGCAATGCCTTCTCATTGATGGTCGCAATGATCTCTGCTGCAAAGCCCGCTGTCTTTATGGCTTCGTGCACAATAACGCACCTTCCTGTCTTCTTGACGGAATTTATTATTGTGTCAGCATCAAAGGGATTTATAGTCCTTAAGTCAATTATTTCCACGCTGTATTTATTATTTAGTTTGTCAACAGCTTCTGTTGCTGTCTTGAGCATCGAGCCCCACGAAATCAGCGTTAAGTCATCCCCCTCCCTTGTAACATTTGCCTTCCCGATAGGCACGATATACTCTTCATCAGGAATGTCCTGCTTTATAGCGCGATAAATCCTCATAGGCTCATAGAAAATGACAGGATCAGGGTCTCTGATTGCCGCTGCAAGCAGCCCTTTTGCATCGTAAGGGTTTGACGGAATCACCATCTTGATTCCGGGAGTCTGCGAGTAGATTGCCTCGTTGCTCTCGCAGTGCAGCTCCAAGGCTCTTATCCCTCCGCCGTAAGGCGTCCTGATGACAAGAGGGCATGTAAATCTTCCCCTGCTTCTCATCCTTATTCTGCCTGCGTGGCTGTAAATCTGGTCAAAAGGCCCGAACATGAATCCTGAAAATTGTATCTCGGCAACAGGCAGCATTCCGTTGACAGCCAGCCCAATCGCAGCCCCTACAATTCCAAGCTCTGCCAATGGAGTGTCAACAACCCTTTCAGCGCCAAAATCCTTCTGCAGGCCGTCTGTTGCCCTAAACACGCCTCCGTTGACACCAACATCCTCTCCCAGAACCATCACTCTTTTATCTCTCTTTAATTCCTGCCTTAAAGCCATGTTCACTGCCTGCACTATGTTTGCTGCTGCCATTTTTATCCTAAAATATCCTTCATCTCTTCTTCCTGCCGCGGCGTCATTTCCGCGAAAACATACTTAAAAATGTCCTTTGGATCAGGTGCTGCAAGGTTTTCGAATTTTTCGACTTCTGCCTCTATCTTTTCCTGCGCATCCTGAAGGGCTTTTTGTTTGTAATTATCATCCAATAATCCTTTTTTGCTCATGAACTTCTCAAGCCTTTCTATGGGGTCTTTTTTCTGCCACTGCTCAACCTCTTCTTTTGTCCTGTACCTCAAGGCGTCATCAGAAGTGGAATGGTCTCCTATCCTGTATGTAAAGCACTCAATCAAAGTCGCTCCTTCTCCTTTCCTGCCTCTTTCAACAGCATCCTTCATTGCAGAATAGACTGCAAAAATGTCATTGCCGTCCACTTGTATCCCGTTAATGCCGTAGGCAATAGCTTTCTGCGCAATTGTCTCTGAATAGGTCTGTTTTACTCTTGGAAGAGAGATAGCAAACTGGTTATTCTGGCAGAAAAAGATAGCAGGAACCTTGAATACTCCTGCCAAATTCAACGCCTCATGAAAGTCCCCCTTTGAAGTAGCTCCGTCACCGAAGCATGCGACAGCCACTTGGCCTGTTTTTCTTAATTTTGCTGCCCACGCAGCCCCTGTTGCATGCGGCATTTGCGTTCCGACAGGAATTGAAATCGGGAAATTATTTATTCCGTTTGGCGCTTTTAACCCTCTCTCATCGCCGCTCCAGTACTGCAAAACCTGAACTATCGGCTGCTTTCTTGCTATCAATAATCCTGACTCCCTATATGTTGGAAATACCCAGTCATCATCCTTCAGAACCAATGCGCATCCTACCTGGGAAGCTTCCTGCCCTTTGATTTGGATATAGGTGCCTATCCTGCCCTGCCTCTGCATGTTGAATGCCTTCTGGTCAAAAACCCTAATCAAAACCATTGCCCCATACAGCCTTTTTATCTCATCATCAGAAATCTTTGGCATCAAAGAGGCATCTGCATTGCCGTTCTCATCAAGAATCTGAAGATACTCTACTTTAAACTCCCTCACGACTTTTTTTGGCATTGGATTTAGGGTTTTTGGAAGGTTTATAAATTTTGTTTATAATGGGATTTTAAAAAATAGATATTAGGTTATATATTTATAAATTGTTATACATTGCCCCCCATATGGCTAATTCCGTTGAAATTTCAGATCTTGAGCAAAAGTTGCTGTATAAATCTGATGTAATTGAGCAAGTACGGAATAGATTTGGAATTGATACACTTATTCTGAATCTAGAAGGAAGAAAACAGATTGATGTGCATGCTAGAAATATAATCAAAAACTATTTGGAAGGCGCTAATATTAATGAAATGGATGTTGATGACGCCATTAAAGTTAGGGCTTTGGTGGGTGTATCAAATTATCGAGATATGCTTTATCGAGAAGCAAGTTTTTGTTTTGTGCAAGCAGCAAAGGCAGCATTTAAACTAAGGTATTACTACGAAACTATAGAACTCGCTGAATCTGCAGTAGTTGCGAACAAGAATGCTGAAAAATTTCTATCAGACGTTTTTAATTCTGAAGAATATCGCAATAATGAATTAAAGGAGAAAGCCTCAAGGGTTCATTTCGCCTATCAGTCCAATCGTCAATTTCAAGAAAGAAGAGGGGGTTATGGAAGACTAAAACAAGATAACAGGAACTGCTATTCATTGATAGTTAAAGCACATACAGAACTGTCTAAAACTAAAGGAAGGGATCATCTTAAAAAAGCGAGGCGTTATCTAATTCAATTGGGTGATTCATGCGCACATAGGACTATTAATCCTTATAATAGTGAATTATTCATGGATGCGCTAAATGCATATGCAAGTGTAACAGGTATGCAAATTAGTGGTATTCCTTATAATATATTAAGGCAAAGGCTTACAAATCTTCATTTAAAATAAAATAATTATCCTGTTATAAGTTTGTTTAAGAATAAATTTAGTTATTAATTATATTCCTCACAAACAGCTCCCCTGCCTTATAAGAGCTTCTTACAAAAGGCCCGGCAGCGACAAACTTAAATCCCAATTCAAGCCCTTTCTGCTCATAATATTTGAATTTCTCAGGCGGAATATACTCCATTACCGGAATATGCCAGCCTGTCGGCCTTAAATACTGCCCTATTGTAAGAATGTCAACATTAATTGCCCTTAAATCTTTCATGGACTGTATTACTTCTTCCTCTTTTTCCCCAATTCCCGCCATGATGGAAGATTTTGTGAATATTTTAGGGTTTAATTTCTTGACATTTTTTAACACTGACAATGACTGCCAATAATTTGCCCTTGGGTCTCTTGCTTTCTTCTGCAGCCTTTCCACTGTTTCGATGTTATGGGCTATCACTTCTGGCTTTGTATCAACAATTTTTTCAAGCGCATTAATATCTCCATTAAAATCGGGAATCAGAACTTCAATAATGATTATGGGATATTCCCTTTTTATTTCGTTTATACATTCCGCAAAATGCCCCGCCCCGCCGTCCTCCAAGTCATCCCTATTGACAGATGTAAGCACAACATAATCAAATAGTTTTATTTCCGCCAAAGCCTTTGCCAATTTTCTTGGCTCATCTTTATCAAGAATTTGCATTGGGTTTCCTGTCTTTACGGCGCAGAATTTGCAGCCTCTTGTGCAGACATCGCCCATAAGCATAAAAGTGGCTGTTCCGCCGTTCCAGCACTCTGAAATATTCGGGCAGTGCGCCGATTCACAGACTGTATGGAGATTATGTTTTTGCAGGGCTTGCTTTATTCCAGAAAAGCTATCATTTATTTCTAATTTTATTTTCAGCCACTCAGGCTTGATAAGAATTTGTTCCATTTATCTTAATTCCCCCTTGGCCCATGCCAGAAGCTTTTCATACTTTTGGGGCCCGCATAGCCTTTTTCCTGTTTTTTCATTATAATAGAAGGGTATTCCGCCGCAGAACGCAGAGCCGTCAGGATTAGTGTCAATTTTCTCAAGAAAAGCGGCATTTTTGGCATCGTGCCACACTTCTAATCTTTCAACTTCAATGCCAAGCTCTTTCTCAACCTGCTCCACAACAGGCACATTCTCATGGCAATGGTCGCATTCTGTTCCGGTAAACATTATGAGCCTGCCTTTATTCGTGCCAATATCTTCTCCCTTAGGTTTACCCATCTTATCACCTGTGAAAAATTGGTTTATTGGTGTTTTTAAAGATTTTGACAGAAATGACTAGCTGTTCAATTTCATAATTAGTTCACACTTTAAGAATTGACTTAGATTTCTTTGTT
>CAYVTQ010000066.1:0-6187 GCA_964454865.1 uncultured Methanosarcinales archaeon | reverse complement strand
TAAAAAAGAAACCCATAAATATAACCCTCAACATAAGTTTTTATATTCTAATTACTTTTTACGAAGGTGTGTTTGATGGATTGCTATGAGAAATTTGAGAGTCAGATAAAAGAGGCTGCTGACGAGTTCAGGAAGATAGGCAAGAAGGAAACTATAAGGCTTGTGAGCCATATTGACGCTGACGGAATAAGCTCATGCTCGCTGTTTGTCAAGTTTCTAAATAACCAAAATATGAAGTATTCTGTTTCCACTGTCCAGAATTTGACCAAAGATGTGCTGTTATCATTGGCAAAAGAGCCTTACAAATGCTTTGTTTTTACTGATTTGGCTTCCGGCATGCTGATTGACATAAGCATTATGCTAAAAGGCAGAAAGGTGTTTATTCTTGACCATCACCAGCCAGAGGTACAGAAGCCTGATTTTGATGATATTACAATTGTGAATCCCCATTTTGCAGGCATTGACGGCGGCAAGGAGATAAGCGGGGCCGGTGTGGTTTACATGTTTGCAAGAGAGATTGATAAGGGGATGGAAGAATTTGCCCATGTCGCATTGATAGGCGCCATAGGCGACTCGCAGGAAAACAACGGGTTTCTGCGCCTTAACAACCAAATACTGGAAACGTCTATTGCAAAAAATAAAATAGAAGTCAAAAGAGGGTTAAGGCTGTTTGGGGCGCAAACGAGGCCCTTGCACAAGGTTTTGGAATACTGCACGGATCCTTACATTCCCGGAGTCAGCGGCTCAGAATCAGGCGCCATACAATTTCTGCAGCAGATTGGTGTCCAGCCAAAGAACGGGAGCAGCTGGAAGAAAGTATGCCACCTCAGCAATACCGAAATGCAGAATCTTGTTACAGGGATAATACTCCAAAGGATTGGAGAGAGCAACCCTGAGGATGTGCTTGGCAACACTTATATATTAAAAGAGGAAGAGGATGAAAGCCCTACAAAAGAGGCAAAAGAGTTTGCCACTTTGCTGAATGCCTGCGGAAGAATGGGAAAAGCATCATTGGGGATTGGGGCCTGCTTAGGAGACCAGAAAATAAAGGAGAAGGCTATTAAGAGCATGGATGAGTATAAAAAAGAGATAATAAATGTCATGAAATGGTACTATGACAACAAAAGGAGCAATTATGTAATTGAAAATGAAGGCTACCTTATATTAAATGCAAGGGACCAGATAATGCCAACACTTATAGGGACTCTGGCTTCCATGATTTCGAAGTCTAATGGAATCAAGAAAGGAACCCTGATATTATCAATGGCACAGATTCTTGATGGCAATACCAAAGTGTCTTTAAGAATGGCAGGAAGAAATGAATATATAGACTTAAAGTCCGTAATGGAAGGAATGGTTAAGGGCATTGCTGGATGCGAGGTTGGAGGGCATCAAAATGCTGCGGGAGCTTTAATACCTACTCCTAAAGAAGATGAATTTCTGGAAATAGCAAAGAATGCTCTTGAGAGGATGAGTGTTGAGGAGAGAGTAGAATAGTAAATATATTTAAGATAATTCATAATTCTTGGCTTATGAGCCAAACTATGTATTATAATAGGCATATCACTGTTCCTACTGAAAAACAGGTTTATAGCCTTTCTCAATTGAAAGCTGAGAAATCGTTGGAACTTCACAGAAAAATTGATTTTGATAGAAGAGAGATTATGAAAAGAGATGGATACAGCCCATTAGTCCTTATTGAATTTTTATTTGACAAACGCGATGATGTAGGCTTGTGTTATAGGATACTCTCTTCCGACGTTGGATTTAGGACTTTTTTTGCTGCCACCTGTGAGAGGATTGATGAATGTGTGGATGCCACAAGAGAAGAGCAGGAGAGTGTGGCAGACTCTTTAAGGATTAATAGCAATTATTTGAATCAGAATAATTTTCAAGGCAATGAAGATTGTGAGCTGTGTTCAGCTTTTGATAATGAAAGATACAGGCTTATCGGAAGCAATGAGAGCGCTTTCGCAATGTCAATAAACCGGCATTTGGGCATGCCGTTTGATAAGTACCATTCCCTTGTTCTTCCCATAGCCCATGTTGAATTATTGGATAATCTTACCGAACAGCAATCACTTGATACTCATCTCATGCTTTGGCAATTGGCAAGAAAAATTTTTGATAGAGGATCTCCTTTTGTCATTGCCGGCATTAACAGCCCTAAAAATGCCACTCAAAGGCATTTCCATTACCAAATTGTTGCATCGCCAGAGAGTTTAGATAAATTAATTGAATTAAATGAGTATAAGATAAAATTTATTCAATAATTAACACTTTCCCATCATTGCTTATTAAATCACTATAATAGACTGGAAAGCTATTTGTTGAGCAGTACCGCGAAGCGCCCCAACAATCGATGAGTGTAAACACCCTTCCTTTTAAAGGCTCCAATACCTGCATTTCAGTAAGCTCAAAAGGAGCCGGGATTCTCTTAACATAGCTTTCATCAGACAATATGGCAAGCCTATCAAGGACAATATCTAAATTCTTTCCTCCGGGACTCACTTCAGCGATAGAAAGATCGCCCACAATGGATCCAATAAATAACAAGACATCTCTCAGCTTTTCATAGTCTAAAGGGTCCACAACAACGGGCTTTGAACCATTAAATCTGCTTTGCCTAACCGCCAAATCAGGAATTAACTCTGCCAATCCTGCACCTACCTCCATCCATGTTCTTCCCATTCCTTCCTGAATCAGAGTATCTAAATCCTCTTCATAATTCGCCCTAATTTTTTCTTTATAATAATGGATACTTCTGCCAGTTATGGGATACTCATGCCTGCCGTTATCTGATGCAGACCATATCTGGAATCTATTTAGCTGTCCGTTATTCCAAGAATTATATCTAATCAGCTTTATTGGAGTTCCATCAATCAAAATATTCAGATTTCCCTGTCTAAGCAGCGCCGTTTCAGGCTCAATAAATTCCCCTTCCAAACAAGCATGTATTGAAGCAACCATAGTAGTAGATTAGTTATATCTAGCCTGAGAATAATTAACCGGTTAAAAACCTATTGCATCCTTATCATCCATAAACCAACTTCAGCCTTCTTATTGCATTCAGCTTTTCCTTCTGCTCCAATTTAGCGTCTTTTATGGCGCTTTGCATTATTTCTACTGTGCTGTCATAATGGCTTCTGTCAATTTCATAAGGTATTCTGTCTTTTCCGCCATGGGCAAAGCTGTATTTTACAGGGTCTTTCCAGCTTAATTCAGTGCCGTAGATTAAAGAGGATATAAGAGCGAGGCTTCTGAGCGCTTTTGCGCCAATGCCCTTAATTGCAATAAGCTCTTCGTAATTTTTTGGCCGCAATTCGTGGGCTTTTTCCAGCATTTCAATGTTTCTTTTTTTCATTTCAATTATAGCATGCCTTGGCATCATTGTCATTAATTTAATTTCATTGTGTTCATTAAACTCATTAATTGTTTTCTGTATTAAAAATTTATTTTTTATTCCAATATTGAAATATTTTTTAATATTATTGATGCCGTCATTGATTAAGTCAACGCTTGCTTTTTTTGCTTCGTTATTGCTTTTTGAAGTCAAATCCAGCGTTTTGCTGTTTATTGAGTTGCAGCAGATGGCATTGTGAGGCTCTTCAGCAAATTCTGCCACATTATCGCTCAGCCAATGGTATCTTCTTGCATATCTTGTCTCCGGATTCATGCCCTGCTGGATTACTGCCCAGTTTCCTTTTTCATCGAAGACAAAGGAATGATGATAGAGATGATAGCTGTCCTGGACAAGGCAATTGTCCACTTTTGCGCTCATTCTGGAAGAATACTTCAATCTTTCGATTTTGGCTGTTGAAATGTGGAAGTTAGTGTTTTCTATCTCTTCCAGTGCTTTTTTTGAGGCTTTGCCCTTGCCGCCTGCTATTGTTATGCCCAGGTTCTTATTGTTGATTGACTCTTTCAAAGCCCCCAATGTAGTTGTAGTCAGGCCTGAGGAATGCCAGTCAAATCCTATTATGCAGCCGAATGACTGCAGCCAGTATGGGTCTGCAAGCCTCCTTAGCAGCTCCTGCTGGCCGTATTCCATTATCAAAACTTCAGAAATTGCCCCAGCCAGCTTCTTCATTCGCGGGAAAAGCCATCTTGGGCAGCTTCCTCCGTGCAATGGAAGGTTTGCTATTCCTGTCTTCAGCATCAAATCGGCAGAATAAATTTAATTTAAATAGGCTGCGAGGGTGTTTGGCCAGTGGCTAGTGCTGTTTTAGCTTCCTTACCCACCCGTTATTAGCATCCACTTCAACTTTATCCCTATTTTTAAGCAGTTTAGTGGATATCCTTGTGCCTACTATGCATGGCACTCTTAATTCTCTTGCAATTATTGCAGCATGGCTTGTCACTCCTCCTTCATCGGCCACAATAGCTGCTGCCCTTTGCATTGCAGGAACATAATCGGGGTGAGTTGTAACTGCCACCAAGATATTTCCTTCTTTTACATTATCCAAGTCATTGACACCCCTTACTATTGCAACAGTACCCTGAGCCAATCCTCTTGATGCAGGAATACCTTTGATTTCCTCTGAAAATTCCTTTGCTGCGCTGATACCGAGCTTATTGAGAGTTCTTGGGATGTCTTTGCCGCTTGATACAATTATTTCCTTATTTTTATCATAGTAGATTACATAGCCTTTTTTTCTTTCATACATGTTTACTGTAATTTTGCCTGTGTCAAGGAAACCAAGTATCTCCTTCTCCTGCAAATAAGACAAGTTATCCAAGTTCAATGCCATTCTTTCTGATATTTCCCTAAACAATGAATTTCTTATATAGAAAATGCCTTTTCTCCTGAAATCATCCCTAAGGTCTTTAACATAAGAAAACTGCCTTGCCACTTTCAGCAGCTTTTTTTCTTTGGAATTTATCTTTATGGCCTTCAAAAGCCCATTAAACGGCATTATTTTTTCCTGCTTTTTCTTTTTGATATGCTTGGCATGATTCACAAACTGCTCAAATGTCCATGGGGGATTGTGTATATCCAAACAGGGCATCCATTTGAATTTTTCATATAAATTATGCAATTCCTTGTTTGAGAGATTGTTTTTGCTGCTTAGGGCATATGTCAATTCCAATATTGCAGCTTTTTTAGGGGGAGTGAAAACTGCCTCATAGTACTTATGAGGATTTTCTTTTTTGTTTATTTTTGAGTGTATCAATTTTCTGGCCTGCTCTGCTATGTGCTCATTTAGGAAGTAAGCTGCCCAGATGAAAAAAGTATAGCGCACACATAATCTTTGGTAAGATGTGTAGATTTTCGCTAAATCCCCATTTGATGCACTTTTCAGATTTTTTTTGGATATTTTTTTGCAGAAATTCTCGTATTGTTTTCCTGTCTTTAAGAAAACCTTTTCAAATTTCCTGTAATTCCCCACACCATATCCCTTTGCCAATGACTCGAGAAATTTTTCCCATTTTGATTCATCAGCATAGCAAACCTGATTATTGCCTTCCGGAATGTAGATTTGCTCATAAAATGGAAACGGATTGATGTCTTTTACCTCTTGCGACAATGACCTTAACGAGATTTCTGTGTATTGTACTGCGTATTCCCTTGCAAAAAGTTTTATCCATTTTATAGTTGGCAACTGGGTTTTAGCAGTTGTTACTGGCCTTGCTTGGACAATGTAAATCTTCTCTCCAATAGCCCATTCTATATCCTGGGGATCACCATAATGTTCTTCAATCCTTTTTGCCAGCCTTACAAGCTCATTGAGTTCGCTATCTGACAAAACATACTTGTTTTCTTTCCCGGATTTTAGTTTGCCGTTTTCCTTGTCTATTATGTATAAATCAGGTATTGCGCTGCCGGAAACCAATAATTCCCCTAGTCCAAAAACAGATTCTATCAATATCTCTTTTTCATTGTTTGTTGATGGATTTATCGTGAATGCAACTCCTGCCTTCTTTGCATTGACCATTTTTTGGACGACAACCGCCATCAAAACCTTGTCATGTGAAAACTTGTTTTTTGCTCTGTAGTATATTGCTCTTGCAGTGAACAACGAGGCAAAGCATTTTCTAACACATTCAAAGACTTCTTTTTCACCCTTGATATTCAGAAATGTGTCCTGCTGCCCTGCAAAACTGGCTTCAGGAAGGTCTTCTGCAGTTGCAGTGTATAATTCCGAAATTAATTGACACTTCTGTAGTATATAGATCATTTTTAAAG
>CAYVTQ010000065.1:0-6924 GCA_964454865.1 uncultured Methanosarcinales archaeon | reverse complement strand
TTCGGTCGCTCGGTCGGGTTTCTAAGAATGCAAATATTCCTTATGGAAGACATTTCTTCCAAATCATCAGTCATAGACTGATGGAATATTTGCATTTAAAGATACTCGCATATTAGGATGGCAACCTTCAATTTCGCACCAGCCTCTTTACTATACGCAAACTATAAAAACACTCTCGTTCTCTCAAAATTATGCGCATACTCACAAAAGAGGAATTTCTAAAGGAAAAACACTATTTCTTTGAGGAAATTGAAAACGGCGCGCTTTTTATACATCCTACCGATACCATTTACGGCATCGGCTGCAATGTATTATTGGAAACTTCCGTGAAGAAAGTGAGGGAGCTTAAGGGCAGGCCTACATCGCCATTCTCCGTCATTGCGCCTTCGGCAGAATGGATAACCCAAAACTGCATCATAAGCGAGAAGCAAAAGGAATATCTTGAATTGCTGCCCGGGCCGTACACGCTGATACTGAAGACAAGAGGGCAGCCGGTTGCAAAAAGCGTAAATAACGGCATCGGAACCCTCGGAGTTAGAATTCCAGACCACTGGATAAGCGAGGCAGTGAGTGAATTGGGCATTCCAATCATCTCCACTTCCGCCAATAAGTCCGGAAGCGATTACATGACTTATATTGAAGACTTGGACCCGGAAATTAAAGACGGCGTAGGCTTTATTGTTTATGAAGGCGTCAAGGAAGCAAGGCCAAGCAAGATAATAGAGCTTGTTGACAGGGTCAAGGTTATTAAGAGATAAGTTTTTAAAGTGAGTTTTCTTTTATTTGCTTATGAGTGACAAGAAAAAGCTAAGGATACTTGCATCAGGAGACATTCATGGTGATGTCAGCCTGGCCAGAAAACTAGCTGAGCAGGCTGAAAAGGAGAAGGTTGACCTTGTTGTATTATGCGGTGACCTGACTTATGCAGAAACTTCCACAGAAGGGATTATAGGCCCTTTTGTAAAGAAAAACAAGAAAGTGCTTCTTATTCCGGGCAATCATGAGACAGTTGCTACTGCTGATTTTCTGGCAGAGCTCTACGGCGCAACAAATCTGCATGGCTATTCGATAATATACAAGGATGTCGGATTGTTCGGTTGCGGCGGCGCGAATATAGGGATGTTCCAGCTTACCGAAGATGAAATCTATGACCTGATAAAGAAAGGCTACCAGAGAATCAAGGATGTCAAAAGAAAGATAATGGTAACCCATGTACACCCTTCGGGGAGCTTAATGGAGAAATTCACACATATATTCCCTGGCAGCGACGGCGTAAAAAAAGCTATTGACAGGTTCAAGCCCGACATTCTGCTTTGCAGCCACGTCCATGAGGCTGAGGGGATAGAAGAGGTCATAGGAACGACCAAGGTCGTGAATGTCGGGAAGAAGGGTAAGATAATTGAAATCTGAGGAAATTTCCGGCTATACATCCCACATCTCGACAACCCTATCAACCAGGGAGTCCAAAAAGCTTTCTTTGTAGGTTATCAATAAATTTATTATTTCTTCCCTGCTTATCAGAATTGTATAACTAGCCTTCCTGCCTGCCCTTGCAAAACCAATAATGCTGTTTTCTTCCAATTTTTTGAGGTGACATGAAACGGTGGAAGTGGATAATCCGGCATGCCCGGAAATCTGCTCGTGAGTGCAGCCATCATTTATCAATATTAAGAGGAGAATTTTCCTGATGCTGTCCTGCCTCAATAAGCCCATCAAGGTTTTGTTCGCTGAATTAAACTCCCGCGGAAAATACCTAAGGTTATTGCCTTCTTTTTCCTGGATTATCAGCCCGTGCCTCGCCAGATAGCCAAGATGGTATTTTGCGCTTCCTGCAGGCAGCCTGCTTATTCTTTCTATTTCCCTGAAATGGCAGCCGGCAAATTTCTTAACAATGCTGTAAATCTTCTTCCTGGCATTCAATTCCAATATCTTCCTGTCTTTTTCATCGAGAAACTCAGGAGCCATTTGAAGCCTCACTTCTTTATCACTCCAAAAAAGAAGCTCAGGATTATGGCAAAGTTAAGAACGGCTGCTATTGGGTCAATCCACGGCATTTCTTGAAAAAACAGCTCGTGAGATGTCAAAAAACCCTTTACAGCAAATAAAAGGAAAGCTATGCTGACATAAATAAGCCTTTTATTCCCTGTCCTCTTATAGGCGATTGAAGTGGCAATCAAAAGCCCTGCTGCCAGAAGCCCGCTGCCGAAGTTCAGCAGCTTTTCCACTTCAAAACCCGCTATCCCCAAATCTTCCTCCTCTTCGGCAAAGACAGAGGCTGAAAGGATTGCCATAATAAGAGCCAAGATAATGCAGAGTGCAGGTTTATTTTTCATTAATATCCCTCCAAAAGCGGATTTATTGGATGTTCCTTATTAAATTATTGAAAAAAGAAAAAGAATTAATCGTCTTCTTCATCTTCCCCGCTGTCCCTTTCAGTTCCGACTATTTCGCCTGTTTTGATGTCGACAAACACATCGACTTCATCGCCGTCATCGTCTATTTCCACCGCATAGACCTCATGGCCATTTTTTCTCTCGATTTCCACATCTGTAACATCCCCATGAACAATATTCAGGGCAATTTCAACAGCCTGCTCTTTTGCCACGCTTATCTTCATGCTGCCTATTTCCTGCTGGCTCAAATCATCCTCGTCAGATTCATCATCTTCTATTTCAGCAGCCTCATTTTCAACGGAATCGTCAATTTCCCCTGCTTCAACGCCGGCTGCTTTGCCCTTGGCAGCGCTTAAAGCCATGGCTTTAGCCTGCCTTTGGCTTATTTTTGTTTGTACAGGCAAGACACCGACATTTAAAGCTTCATTTTTAGAAAATGATGCTGTGGCCGTCCATTTTTTTGCTGTCAATGCAGCTGCTAAAAAAGCGCTTGTTGCCAATATAATTAAAACAAGAAATCCCAAAGTTATCTTAAGAAATGCCCTTTCAGTTGTTTTTTCCATTTTATCCCCCTAATTAATCTTAATGAGGTGTATAAGCATTCCATTTATATATCCCGTAGTTCAATAATAGAAGTATGATCTTAGAAATAAACCTTGGAATAAGGCTTTTCCTGTCTCTCCTGCTTTTTTGGAGCCATCCTATCAAGCTCCTCTTTTGAGAACAAGTCGGCAAAAAGCTCCTCATCTCCGATAGGCTCATCATCAGACTTTGCTTGAGGCTGCTGGGCAGGCTGGTCTGCTATTATCTGTATAGGGGTGCTGGCTTGGCATGGCATGTCAAACATGCCTATTGCGCTGAGGCTCTCGCCTGTAGGCTTGGGCTCTGTACTGGCAAAAATATCAGCGCTTGGCTTGTCTTCTGCGCCGGCAAAGATACCTGCGCCGGAAGCTCCGAAAATATCCATTGGCTTGGCTGCCTCGGCAGAATTCGTAAATGCCTTTTCTCCGACAATTGACTGGAGCAGGTCTATGGCTTTCTTTATGCTGTCAGGGCTGTCATTTGCCGTGTCTATGGTTATTTGCATGCCTTTTCTGCTTATTAATTCAAATAAATAGTTTTTGGTTTTTGGGCAGCGTTCAAAATCTTGCTTCGCAAGGGTTAGCAGCTTCTCGCCCAGTGATTTTCATAGTGCAGTGTCGGTCATGCTCCGAAGGAGCCCACCCTCTGACCTCTTTTTATGTTTTAGGCAAATGGGCTCGACTTTAAGGCTGCTAACCTGCATTTTGAACGCTGCCGGTTTTTATCACTCAAACACCCTCTGCCAGTTCATGTAGATATTATTTATAACTTCCTTTAAATCCATACCTTTTATTTCCGCTATTTTTTTGTAGGATTCTGTAATGAAAGCAGGCTCATTCATCTTGTCCTTGTAAGGGCTTAGGTAAGGCGTGTCTGTCTCGGGAAAAAGCTGGGATAATGGGACTTCTTTCACAAGCTCCTGAAACTGCTGCGCCCTGACAACCGTAGTAGGCACTGTAAGGAACCATCCGTTGTCCTTAATACTTTTCACCAATGACCTTTTGCCGCAGAAGCAGTGCATTACTATCTTCTTGTTTTTTGAGGATTCGAGCATCTCAACGCATTTCTGCTCTGCTTTTCTGGAATGGATGATAATAGGCTTTTTGAGCTGCTCAGCCAATTCAATCATTTTCTGAAAGTCTTCGATCTGCTCTTTATCAGCGCCGTTAACAAAATCCAATCCAACCTCGCTTACTGCGACAATTTTATTTTTATTTTTTTTAATGAAATTTATCTCTTCATCAACATCAAAATCAGGTTTTCCGGCAGGATAGCTGGATTCGTCCATATCTTTTTTCAGCGCGCTTCTTGGATACAGCCCCATCGCGCATTCCACAATGCCGTATTTTTTGGAGATTTCAAGGCAGAACCTGTTGGTTTCCGGATTAATGCCGTTTGTTACGATGTGCTTTAATCCAGCTTTTTTGGCGTTTTCTATAATTGCATCAAGCTTGTTATAGATTAATGGGTGGTCAAGGTGGGAGTGGATGTCTATGAGCATAGAGACATAAGACTTGGAATAGATTTATAAAGATTATTCAAAAAATCAATAAGGAAAGAACATTAAAAAAGCAAATTAATTGTTCAGCATGGCAAAAAACAAAGAAATGCTAAAACCTGTAGCTCATGTAAAGATTAATGCGAATATGTCGGTAAATGAATTGATAAAACAAATGGATTCCTCAGGAGTTCTTGGCGGCGGGAGATTAGCCAAGGCAGTCAACATCTGCGAGGATATGATAAAAGACAAAAGCTGCAAGGTGTTTCTCGGGCTGGCGGGACCTTTGGTTCCTGGCGGGATGAGGGAGATACTGATTGACTTGATTGAAGCAGGGTGGGTTGATGTTGTCGTGACAACAGGCGCAACTCTGACGCATGATTTGGGAGAAGCTTTGGGATACAGGCATTTTCAGGGAAAGGCAGGCGCAAATGATGAAGAATTGAATAAGAAGGGATATGACAGGGTTTATGAGTCCTACATGCAGAACAAGATATATGAGGGAATGGAAGATTTTTTCCAGCAGAATTTTAACAAGCTGAAAGATATAAAAAGCATAAAGGACTTTTTATGGGAAATTGGAAGGCTCACTCCAAAAAAGTCAATATTAAAATCATGCTTTGAAAACAAGATACCTGTCTTCTGCCCAGCAATCTCGGATTCAGGAATCGGACTGATGATGTGGGGGCAGATTGCAAAAGGAAGGAAAATAGAGGCTAATGCATTTGAGGATTTGAAGGAGATAATGGACACTGCATGGACCGCAAAAAAAAGAGGAGTTATCTATTTAGGCGGAGGAGTGCCTAAGAACTACATCCAGCAGTCAATGCAGCTTGCGCCTGAATCTGCAGAATATGGCGTACAGATCACGATGGACAGGCCTGAGCCTGGAGGAAGCTCAGGAGCAGAATTGAGGGAAGGGATTTCATGGGGAAAAATGAACCCGAAAGGCAATTTTGTTGATGTCATCTGCGATGCCACAATAGCGCTGCCGGTTATTTTTGCCGCGCTGAAGGAGAGGGTAAAATAATTAATTCTCAAAATGAAATCCCTTAATGACGTAAAATCAATGAAATCCCGCGAAAAAATAGCCATGCTCACAGCCTATGACTGTCCATTTGCAAAGCTAATGGACAGTATTGTTGACATTATTCTTGTGGGGGATTCCTATGGCATGGTTGTTCTGGGCTATGAAAATACCACTAAGGTTACAATGCAGGATATGATAAGGGTGACGGGAGCAGTTGCAAGAGGGGCAAAAAGCACGCTGATTGTGGGCGACATGCCGATTGGAACTTATGACAATAACAAAGACGCATTAAAAAACGCAAATCTGTTCCTCAAGGCAGGAGCCCATGCTGTAAAGATCGAGAGAAAGCCTGAAACAGCCAAATTTCTTGTTTCTAAGGGGATACAGGTAATGGGGCATATCGGCTTGACGCCGCAGACTATTACAAACTTCAAAGTGCAGGGAAAAGATGAGCAGGGCGCAAATGCAATATTTGAGGAGTCAAAGGCAATGGACAGTGCAGGCTGCTTTTCCATGGTCCTGGAGTGTGTTCCGAGGCAGCTGGCAAAGAAAATCACTGAAAATGTCTCAATCCCGACAATCGGCATCGGGGCAGGGCCTGACTGCGACGGGCAGGTATTGGTTATGCATGACATTCTTGGACTATACGGGGATTTCAAGCCCAAATTCGTGAAAAGGTATGGTGAGACAGGCAGGAATGTCCAAAAGGCATTTTTGGATTATGTGAAAGAAGTGAAAGAAGAAAGATTTCCAAATGATAAGATGAGTTTTCATTGATGTGGGTTGATGCAGGGCTCTTGAAGAAGAAGGGGCTTTGCTGCAAGCACTCAGCTTTCGCTGCGCCTTTTCTTAAAGCAGTACTTTTCTTTCAGCAAGCTGCTTTGCCGATTTGGTTTGGCTTCCGCTGCGGTGAAATTAGCATTGCTAATTTCTTGCTAAAAGGCATTTGTTAAAAATATACTGCTTAAGTTTTGAGGCAATAGATGCTTACAGCTACGCACCCCCTAAATACCAATAGCAGCTAAAGAGGTATTTATTTTTAACCACTATAAAATATATAATATATAAAGAAAAAAGATAAAATAAATATTGAATTGATACAAGAATTATTTAGCTTTTCCCAGGATTCTGAAGACTTTTGTGCCGCAAGTGCCGCAAAGACCCTTCATGGCCCTCATGCCATTCTTCATTGTGACTTCTTTTCCGTCCTTAATTTCCACTTCTTTTTTGCACTTCATACATCTTCCTCTTGCCATATTATACACCTCAGGTATTGTTAAAATCTAATTCCATGAGTGTTAGTTCAGAAGTAGTATTTAAATGTTTAGCTAAAATCGGCTTTGTTGTAAAAACTCGCTTTGCTCGGGTTTTGGCATCAGCTCGCATGTTTATGTTTTGCATGAAAGCAAAAATACTCGAAA
>CAYVTQ010000064.1:0-7152 GCA_964454865.1 uncultured Methanosarcinales archaeon | reverse complement strand
GTGCATGTCCTGAGCTTCCCTACTAAATTCAAGGAAGGGCAGGAAGTTAATTGCGAAATAGACAGGGAAAGAAGATTCCAGCTTGCAAAGCACCATACTTCTACACACATTGTAAATGCAGCAGCAAGAAAAATTCTCGGCAATCATATAAATCAGGCAGGCGCAAAAAAGGATTTGGACAAGGCAACTATTGACATAACCCATTATCAGGCTCTGACTGATGAGGAACTAAAGAAAATAGAAAAAGAAGCCAACAAGATAGTGGAAAATTCTGTCAGTGTAGGAAGCAGCTTTTACCCAAGAACAAAGGCAGAGCAGGAATTTGGGATGGGGATCTATCAGGGAGGGGCAGTTCCGGGCAAGCAGCTTAGGATAGTGAACATCAAGGATGTTGATGTTGAAGCCTGCGGCGGAACTCATCTGAAAAATACATCAGAAGCAGGGGAAATCAAGATACTGAAGGCAGCCAAAATAAGCGACGGCATTGTAAGGCTCTATTTCACAGCAGGAGAAGCTTCGCAGAAAGAGAAAAAAGGAGAATCGCAGATACTGGAAGAGGCATCAAAATTATTGGAAGTCAAGATAGAAGATCTGCCTGCCAGAGTCACCGAGCTGTTTGATAAATGGAAACTGGCGAAGAAGATGCAGGCAAAAGAGAAGGAAATTAATCCTGCAGACCTGATTCTTTCCTCAAAAGAATCTTTCAAAGGAGATGTTCTTGCTGAGCTGTGCAAAATATTAAGGACGCAGCCCGAGCATGTCGCCAAGACAATACAGAGGTTCTTGAGGGAGATTGGGGAGATAAAGAATAAAAATTAAAAAAATAATTTATTGATTCTGCCATTTCTGCAATGAATACATTTTTGCCATACCATCTATAACTGCTCCAATCTCTGCATCAGTGCTATTTTCATGCTGCGCCCAGCCTTGATACGTGCCGTGGCCGTTTCTAAACTCCACTTTTATAGCCAGATGGGCATTTTTGCCTATCTCGGTTGGTAATTTCGGCTGCGAGCCCACAGGCCAGTCTAAAAATTCTTCCCCTATAATTGGGATGACTCTCGGCTCATAATTCACAAGAACAATCTCTTCACCAGAGCCGCGCTGGCGATTAATGACTTTATTCAAAAGCTCCATGGAAGCTTCAACAGGACCTTTGCTTTCAATTGTTTCGTCAAATGCTGTGCCTTCTATGGAGCCTTTCATTGACAATATTGTTTTTCCGTTACTGCTTGTAGTAATTTCATAACTGTCAACGCTTATTCCTTCTTCATCTCTGCGCCCTTCAAATTCCTTATAAGCTTCATACAAAATGTGCGTAACTGTTATTGGGGCTTTTGTTTCATTTGCCGTCTTCTTCAATTTAAATACAAACTCCTCCAGCTTTGATTTATCAGAAGGGTCAAACCTCACGTTATGCTGGCTTAATATGTCCACAAGCTGTTTGCTGCCTGATGTAGCGCCAAATTCCACGTATGGTTTTGAGCCAAACCTTTCCCCATATATATGGTAGGTTCCGGAGTCTTTAATAACAAGGTCAGTATGAATTCCTGCTGTTGACACTGAAATTCTTTCTAAATGCTCAGCAGGCAACTGCCTTCCAAGGGCCCACATTATGGCTTTTGTTGTTTGATCAAGCCCTTTCAAATTATCTTCTGAAGTTATGCGCGGATCTGCCAAATAGCCCCTTGCAGAAAGCAATTTTACAGCGTCGTCTGTTGAAGCTATCCCATTTCTTTCTCCCAATCCTCCAAATGTAGTCTGAAGCCACGGCACTCCAAACCTTTCATAAACTTCGATTGCCTGAGCAAAAGCCATTCTCGAATCATTATGTCCATGCACACTTAATTCAACAGACCTGCCAAATGTTTTTTTGACTGCTTTAATCAATTCCCCAAATTCATATATCGTGCTGTATCCTACCGTGTCGGGCAAATTAAAAATTATTGGCGAATTCCTGCCTACTTTTTTGTTTCCATTGATATAACCTGTTCTTGCAGCGTCAATAAATCTTATCAGCCTTTCATTATTCTGCATGAACGTCCTGTAGGCATCTTCCGGAGAGAAAATAACTCTGGAGAATTCATTGTGCGATGCGGCGTTTTCAACAGATTCCGCTATCAATTCCTCATAAAACTTTTCATCTTTTCCGCCAAAGCGCATTTTTCTGTGCTCATCTGATGTGCCAACAAACAGATGCACTAGGCTCGGCTTATAATCTGCCATAACTTCTGCTGCTTTCCTTACATCTCCTTCAGTGCATCTCACAAGCACGGCAATTCCAACAGGATAGCCTTCTTGTATAAATCTTTCTTTTATTGCGCTGATAATGGGATAGTCAACAGGATTTGCAGGCATGCCCAATTCAACCCAGTGGGAATACCTCTGGGCATTTGCCGCAATATAAATTCTTTCTTTCAATGAAGCGCCTATTCCTCCGGGTGTCTGGAAGCCTTCCCTTAATGAAGTGTCATAGATTATAGGCACTGGCCTGGCCTGTGGAAAAATCATGCTAAAATAATACAACAATTGATTTTTTGCCGCCTCAATTCTTGAAACCATCCTCAATCCCCCCATTATTTTTCATTTTTCAATCTCGTTAGTTTTTTCTTCAGAATACTCCAAGAACTTAACCGAACAATGCAAGACCCGCAGAGAATATCCTGTATTGGGCCTTACAACAGCAGCAGAAGCAGAACTAGCAAAAATAAATTCAAATTTGTGTATAGTACTATTCTAATTTTATTGGTCATTTTACCTCATTTTGCCGTTACTGCTAGTTTTTTCGGCAAGAAGGTATTCCAATTCCCTTACTGGTTGTGCCACTTCATACGCTACTCCATTAGGTGCTGTTCGTGTTATTGTTGGCCTAAACTCCGAGTCATCATGAAGATAGGCAATACCTCCATTATGAATTCTATCTACCAATTGCCTAATACCTCCACCAATAGAATTACATTGAACTATTTTGTTATATACCACATACTGCACATTTTCACCTGCTAACTCAGCAACTATAACTTTAGCATTTATTCCTCTTACACCCCCATAACCGCTCAATATAGGGTAGGCTTTAATTTGTTTGATTGTCAAGTCTGGATTTGGATTATTGGCAATTACCTCTGCCAATCCATCAGTAGTTTCAGTAGTTTCAGGAATTTCAACTCTATCACTTAGAACTAAAGTAGGCACTCCTTGACTTGTTGAGCCATGATCGCCCACACCAACAGATGATTGTACTACTGTCCGCGTACCTGTCCAATCATAACTCTCATCAATCAGGCTGATATCTCTTCTTCCCGTCCTTTCCCATTTCATTTTCTTCTCTCCATTTTGTTTTCTAGAATATTCTTAGAACTTTATTGAAACAATGCAAGACCCGTCAAGAATATTCTAAATCTTGGGGTCTTATGCCACTAGCAGAATCAGTACACTCAGGACTAGCAAAACCACATTCACTTTTGCAGATAATTTTATGCTAGCCATTTTATCAAGTGTAGTAATTATAAGTTATATATAAACATTTTTGTTTTTTGTCGATCAAATCTTGAGGATATCCTTCAGGCTCTCGCCCTTCCCGCTGTTTTCAGGATACAATTTTATCATCGCCACATTCTGCAGCGTCGGCTTTACAGTGCTCCTGTGGTAGTCGTCATTCACATATTCGGCCACTTTGACGCCATTAAAATTCGCATCCATCATTCCCAAAAACCTCTGCCTTTCTGCTTTTGTGCCGAGCCCGAAGCACAAGCCGCTTATATAAACCTTCAGCTCGTCATTCATAAGCCTGTATATCTTAATAATAAACCGTTCAATGGAGTTTTCATCCGGCTCATAGTCGCACGTCCTTGTAGGGGTTCTGGAGTAATAGTTTATTGCAGGCGTGTCATCGCCATACAATATCACGACAGAATCTCCCGGCAAAGCATTGTCATTTATTATGCCTGCCAATTCCTTGAAGGCGGAAAATTCGCTTCTCAGCCTTATGGTGGGGTAAATACTGGCAAAAAATGCTATTGAAAATAAAGCTAGGACAATAGCGCCGGCATATGCATTTTTCTTTTTTATGCTCCCTATTGTATAGGCAATGCCGGTGATTAATGCAATCAAAGGCACGACAAAAAACCTGTCGGCAACGGTCTTGCTGGATGCATAGAACAAAAACAATGGGATAAAAAATATTATCAGGAAATAAAATAAGTGCCGTTTCTCCCTGAACAGCATTGCAAAGCCTATTACAGAAAATAAAGCCCCTGCTGCATTAAGGCTGGATAAAATGCTTTCTCCTGTATACTTTAGGTTATAAAACAAAATGTATTTTACATTCTCAGCTGAGAGAGAGGTGAAATTGCTCTTTGCCTCAGTAAAGAAAGCGCTGGATTGGCTCAAAAAATAAATCAACAGCACTGCTAAAAACGGAATTGCAAACATCAGCATAGTTTTAAATTTTTTATTGTTCAGAATATTTGAAATGCCCTGCTCGCTTATTTTATCCGGATGAAATGCAATGTACGCAATGCTCAATGCCGCCAGCACAGACGGAAACCTCACAAAAGCCAATAATCCTAGAGTTAATCCAGAAATAATAATAAATAAATTTTTTGATTTCTTAATTCCTTTGATGAAAAGGTATAATGACAGGATGACCATAAGCGCGTCCAATGTATGCTCTTTTGCGAATGTTGAGACAGAAAGGAATAAAGGCACGGATGAATAAAGCATTGCAGAAGAAAACGCAGTGAAGCGGTCATTGAGCAATTCTTTCACAAACAGATACAGGAATAAAACTGCAAGCATTCCAAAGAAGGCAGACGCAAAATTAACAGAAAATTCCGCAGATTCATGCCCAAATGCTGCCTTGAAAAAATAAAAAAACACTGAATCAGCCATGACAAGCCCGTGCCTCCCTCCTCCTATGCCCTGCAGCTCTCCGTTATTCACAAGCTTCTCAACCGCAACTGCAAGCTGCGCTGAATCATGGTGGAACAATCCGGCATTTAGAAATGGGAATCTTATGGCTGCCGGAATAATGAGCAAAATAATTATTAGAATATAATCCCCTCTTCTACCGGAAGCAAAAATGTTTTCAACACTGCCTTTTAGGTTCATTTCTGCGCAAAAATCTCCGACATATTTAAATATTTATAAAAAGCAGTTCCTATATAAAATCATTCTTCAAATAATTTTATATTGCCAGATTGTTTCCCACTGAAAAATGATAGAACTGGAGAATATGGCGTCTGAAACTGCATATGAATTAGCTAAAGCAATGAAAGACGGTACATCCAAATTAGGGCTGGAGAATAAGATTAGGCATGGAAATATCATTGATATTGGGTGCGGACCCGGATATTTGTTAATGCACTTAAGGGAATTTTTTCCTGAAGCAAAATATCATGGTTTGACATGGGATATTGATGCTAAATTAAATAATCCAAATGCGGTAATAAGGATTGGGCAGTTTCAGAATCTGCCATTTGACACCGGATCAATGGACTTAGTTGTATCAAGCAACATCATGGACTATGCGGAAGAGGCTGATGCTATGATATGCGGGCAAAGAATTGTGCCAGTTACATTCAAGCTGAATGAACTATTAAAAGAAGTGGAGAGGATTTTGGCAACCAATGGTCATTTTGCACCTTGTGAAAGGCTCAAAATGGGAAAAATTTTTGCTCCGGAGAATTTAAATCTGTTTGAGCAATTCTTCAGGCATCTTAACACATCGGATGTTTATACATTTTATTTGAATTTGTATCAAAAAATCAGTTAATAAAGCCGGATAATTTCGTCTGCATTTTCAGGTTTTTCACTAACCAGCTTTTTCCTAGCAATCTGCCGGCATCCCACCCAAACTTCTTCTTAACAAACAGTTTTGTGTAATTAAGCATCAATTCTTTTGAACCAAATTCAATCGGCTTGCTGTCTAATGACTTTCGTGTTGCCTCCCTTGTAACCCAGACTCCCAAAGGCATCGTGTATTCATCTGTAATGAATCTCAGCGTCAAAACAGAAGCCTGCCTTTTCATCTCCTTTAATTTCTCCAAAATAGCCAGCCTGACCGAATAATAGCCACCTGCAGTATTCTCAGCATAATTTTTCCTCCCATAAAAATCCTCATGGTCCGTTGTGGATTTCAGATCAAAATTAAAGCCACAGCCCGGCGGGATGTAGGTCTCAAACAGCTCATAGCTCCATATTTCAGGGAACATAAGGATTAAGTAATAATTCCCAAGATATCCTCCGAAATAAGCAAGATAGCCCGTTTCCTGATAATCCTTGACCTCGTCAATCAGATTTTTCCCGATAATATCATCTGAAGCAGTAATACTCCACCTGGTTGGCACTAATTTTCTGTTCTTCTTTAAACCCAATGTGCCTACGCTTAATATCCTGCTCAGGAAATTCTCATCAAAATTATTCTTATAAAGATAATACATTGCGTCGTTTGCCTTCATGTCCTTGTCAGAAAACACCTTATAGACTTTCGTGTGTATCTTGGGGTTTGACTCAAGCTTCGCGCTCTTAAGCTGCGCATTAGGGCCGTAAGGCGCCATTGCAGAATCCACATTGATCCTGAACTTGGGCTTTTCCTTTATGTTAATCTCAACATCCACAGGCGCAGAAGACATGGCAACATCCTGCGACAGCTCAAGCATTTTATTTGCGCTTTTGATGTTTATTGTGTATCTCGAATTCAGTAAAGAAGATCGGAAATCCACAATCCTCGGAATCTCAAAATTATTGACAGCCCAGTATTTAGGTGCATCATAAAGCCACGAGTCATCTTTCTCCTGCGGCGGAGCCATAATCCCTACATTGATGTTGGGATATCCAAACCTCCCGACAAACGGAGAAACTGCGTCAGTGCTGAAATTCTCCTTGGTGATCTGGCTTTTCACATTCAGAAGCGCTATCTGCCTTGCGCATAAGGGGCATTTGCCCTTGCCGCAGTCTCCTAATGGGTCGTAGTTGGCGTGCTTCTTGAAGGGGATGTGCATGAAATCTGACAATGAAAGAAATAATTTAAAGGTTTGGTATTAATCATGCTACCAACAAATTCATATAATGTATATTTTGATTACTGATTGTGATTGTGTTCTATCCCAAAACTATTTCCTGACGATAAAAAATATTGGGTTTCTATGAAAC
>CAYVTQ010000063.1:0-7381 GCA_964454865.1 uncultured Methanosarcinales archaeon | reverse complement strand
TAGCTTTTCGGCACCGCCTGAGGCGGTAATGCTGCCAACCCATTTTTTGGATGAAACCAGAGTAATACAAAAATTATTAAAATACGCCATAAAAACTTATTCTATATGTTATCTGCCTCCGTAGCATAGTAGCTATTGCGGCTGACTTGTAGCAATGCAGGTTATCAGCAGGTCGGGGATGCAATTTCCCCCGGAGGCTTTAAAAATAAAGACAGAGTATCAAGCAAAATGCCGGACATAAAAAAGAAATATCAGGAGATTGCAAGGAAGCATAAATTGCCGGATTTCGGCAAGCTTAATATAGAATTCGAGATTGGAAACCTCGAGAATACCGATTTTCTGCTGCGCTCAATCTTATCAAGGATAGGGGAAAAAATAGAATTTTTCCTCGGAACATTGGGGGAAATGCTGCATCCCGACTCTTCAAATATCTACTCGATACAGGAATACCGCTTTTTTGACGAAAGCGAGAGAAAAAGGCTTTTTGACATTTATAGGATGCTCATGTCGTGCTCAAGAAGCTCGATAGAGGTCTCATTGATGTCCGACGAAAAAGAGGAGGCAAAATTGATAAATGAGCTGTTTGATGGATGGAAGTCATTGAAGCCGGAACTTATCAGGTACTTCAGGAAAATGAAAGAGTCGTGGAAAGTCGACACTGAAAGCAATGATGATGTAGGATATTTGGGCTGAGAGGCTAAAATGAACGTTGTGATATTCGGTCCGCCCGGAATAGGGAAAGGCAGCATTTCTTCATTGGTGAAAGAAAAGTATAAAATTCCACACATAGCGACAGGCAACATTCTCCGCGAATCTGCTGACAAAAAGATAAAGGATTACATGGAAAAAGGCCTCCTAGTGCCTGACAGCGAGGTTATGAGGATTGTTGAGAGCCGCTTGAGGGAAAAGGACTGCAAAAAAGGATTCATACTTGACGGATTTCCAAGAACATTGGAGCAGGCGGAATTTCTTGATGAGAATAAAGTTAGAATAGATATTGTGCTGAATCTGGTTGCACCCACAGAAACCATTGTTGCAAGACTTGGCGGAAGGCTGATTTGCCAGAAATGCGGTGCAATTTACCACATAAGGAACATTCCCCCTAAAAAAGAAGGAACCTGCGACAAGTGCGGCTCAAAGCTGGTGCAGCGTGCAGACGACAAGCCTGATGTGATAAAAAACAGGATAATAGTCTACCAGAAGCAGACAAAAGAGCTGATAGAGTTCTACAGAAAGAAGAATTTGCTTGTTGATGTCAACGGCGAAGGGGATTTAAGCAGGATTTTCAGGGATGTTGCTGCAGCCATTGAAGATAAAGTCCAGTAATGTTGTCGCAAAGCATCCCTTATTAAGAAAGAACTTAACTTTGATTTTTTCCATCCCTAAATTAAGCTCATCCTTGCTTTCTTCAAGCATTTCAAAGTTTCCGACTTCAAAAAAAGCGTTCCTTAAAGCCCCTTCGCTGCTCAGTTCCGGCATTGATCTTATGATAAAATCTCTCTGCGAGATTTTTTCTTCTTCAATGATTTTATTAAAAATATTTTTCAATGTTTTATTTTTTATCTCATTGATGTCAAATCCAAAGCCTACCAATGGGATTTTTAATGAATTGAATTTATTGCCATAATCTTTTCCAATCTTTTTCAAAAATAAAAATAATATCTTATTGAACAAAAAGGACTGATAGGCGTTAATAAACAATGTCCTTGTCTTAAATTGGATTTTCTTTATTGCCCCGACGTAATCATTTGGATTTTCCGATAAGCGCTGCCTGACGAGAAGCGGGTTAGTTTCAGCTGCCAGTTCTGCCGCTTTCCTGAAATCCCCTTTCATAATGCTTTTTCCTACAGCACAATTATTTTTGCTGAACCTCTGCTGCCCGAAATAATTAGGCGCAATGATTTTCTTGTTTTTGCCTGCCAGTTTTTTTATTTTTTTAATGTCCTTGCTGTCTAGATTCCTTATTGTAATGATGAATTCATTGCCTTCATGATCTCCCAAAGAAACAGGCTCTCTTCCGTTTCCTAAGTATTTCAGCCCAATTCCGCTAATAGATATATTTTCAAATTCTTTCCTGCCTTGGAATATTGAAATGTGCTGCTCTGTAATTGCGTGCCTGTCCTTATTGCCTGCAAATCCGAAGCTTTTCAGCGGAATCCTGAATTTTCCGGACAATAATTCAAGCGCAGAAACCGTGTTGTAGTTAGTTTTTTTGAGCATGTAACAGGCATAATCTCCATTGCCAGCCTTTAAGCCCATTATTTCTTTTACAACAAAATCTTCCGGTTTTGCCTTTATTTGGTACATTATAAGCCAGAATACTGAACAATATTTAAATATTGAACTTGCAGACTGTTCTTTACGCCCCTATAGTTCAGTGGATAAAATGCAAGGTTGCGGTTTAAAGCGAAAACCTTGCGACCCGGGTTCGATTCCCGGTAGGGGCATTACTTGATTGATAATTTATTGGAAAAGTTTAAATATAAGAAGTAAGATAAATCTTACAAGGTGATGGAAATGAACATTGAGATAACCAGAATGAGCTCAAAAGGCCAGGTTGTGATTCCGCAAAAGATGAGGAAAGGCATACAAGAAGGTGAAAAGCTTGTGATAATACAGAATGGAAATCAATTGATTCTGAAAAGGGTAAAAGACCTTGACAAGAACTTTGAGGAAGATTTGGAGTTCGCAAGAAGGACGGAAGAGGCATGGAAAAGGTATGAAAAATGTGAATTTATTGAAATGGACTATGATGAGTTTCTGAAACAAGCAAAAAAATGGTAAAATCCGTTTTTGATCCTTCTTTTCAGAAGAAGTTTTCAAAGATAAAAAGCAATGACATAAAAGAAAGGCTCATCAGGCTTTTTGAGAAAATCAGAGACAGCCCAGAAATCGGCAAGCCAATGATGTATTCAAGGAAAGGCACAAGAGAAGTTTATGTTTCTCCTTTCAGGCTTTCTTATGTGTATATCAAGGAAGAAGATAAAATCGTCTTTTTGGTCTTGTATCACAAAGATGAGCAGTGAGGTTTAATGGGCTGAAAGTATGATTTTTTTATTAGCCCAAAGGCATTATAGAAAAAGAGATTAAAATGCTCCCAACCAGAACACTAGGAAAAACAGGAAGAAAAGTGACTATTTTGGGATTAGGCGGAGAAGGCATACTAAGATCAGCCGGCTGTCCGAAAGAAGCAGATGCAGTGATAAAGAAGGCAGTGGAATCCGGAATCGCTTATTTTGACACAGCTCCTGCCTACCAGCAGAGCAGGGATTATCTTGGCGCATCGTTGTGGAAATATGCAAAAAGAGAAAACATTTTCCTTGCATCAAAAACGCATGACAGGAGCTATGAAGGCACTATGTTTTTGCTGGAAGACTCATTAAATAAATTAAAGACAGATTATCTTGACTTGCTGCAGCTGCACGATTTAAGGACAACGGAAGATTTGGAGGAAATTTTCTCAGACAGAGGTGCAATACACGCTCTGGAAGACGCAAAAAAAGATGGAAAAATAAAGTTTATCGGGATTACGGGGCATCACGACCCGCAGATACTTATCTCAGCGATTAAAAGGCATGATTTTGATACCTTACTGGTCTGCGCAAATGCAGGAGATGCGCATTATTCGCCTTTTATCCCCGCAGTGATTCCTGAGGCGAGAAAAAGGAAAATGGGGGTAATTGCCATGAAAGTCATAGCACAGGGTCATGCGCTTGCTTCCATAACAGCAAAAGATGCAATTTATTATTCCCTTTCGCAGGATGTTGATGTGGCAATAGTTGGATGCAAGACACCCCGGGAAGTTGAGGAAAATTCTAAGTCGGCAATGAAATTCAGGAATCTTGACAGGCAGGAATTGACAGCAATAGAAAACAGGACAAGATTGCATATTGAGCATACCAATCATTTCAAGAAGGGAATGTATTGAATATCCTCACCCACAAAAATCATTAGGTTAATTGCGGCTTCGGGAATAGTCAACAACAAAATTACATAAAACCCATAATTACTTTGTTGGTTGACTATATTCTAAAATTAAGAAACCCATTTTATTTTGAATAAATTATTCACCGACACATTTAAATACAAAACCCATTAACAATTGTTAAAATTAAAATGCTCGATTCAACTGATTTTGGAATAATAAAAATTTTGAGGGGAAATTCAAGGACTCCTTTTTCTGCCATAGCTGAAAAGCTGGATTTGGCAGAGTCAACAATAAGGAAAAGAGTCGGAAATCTGGAAGACAAAGGCATAATAAAGCAGTACTCGCTTGTTGTTGAGCCCTCAAAACTTGGCTTTGAAAATGTCGCTTTTGTAGGGGTAGATGCAGAGCCGACAAGATACCTTGAAGTGGCTAAGAAGCTGAGGGACGATGCAAGCATCAAGTGCGTTTCAACAACTCTTGGAGACCATATGTTCATGCTTGAAGTATGGGCTAAAAACAACGAGGAGCTCCAGAAAGTATCTGAAAAAATAAAGTCTTATGGGGGCATAACAAGGATTTGCCCTGCTATTGTGAAAGAAACTTTGAAGGGGAGCTATAACTAATTAAAATATCAATATTCCGTCTACATTATGAAAAATTCATTGATATTGCTATTCATTTTCCTGATCATAATTTTTTCTTATCACTTGATACGCGATGTATTCCAGATAATGGGCATTTCTCATCCAATCATTGATTTGTGGCATAGGACTCATGATTGGTGCAGGACTTATTGTGATTATGTAACTTTAGCACCAGAACTATTTGGAATAATCGGCTCTGCTGTTGTTTTAAAACAGAATAAATTAGGGGCAATAGGTATAGCTGTCCTTGCATCACTGGCATTCTGGCTGTTTGCTGTTCTTTTGCCTTGATTTAGGCATTCAACAAGCGAATTTCACACCTAAAAGTGCGTATTCCGCAAAGCGCTCAGAAAGGTTTAAATACAAATTCTTTATACAAGTTAACAGACGTTAAGTTTTGGTGATTTTTATGGATGGGGGAGATATAGGCTCGATTGTTGGAGGTGTTGGAGGAGGAGGCATTGCTGCAATAGCCATGACTGTGAAATATGCAGGCATCGCGGCAGCTTCAGCAGCGCTGGGCCCGGTATATCCTGCTATCCTAATAGGCGCCGCTGTAGCAGGAGGCTATGCAGGGCATCGTTTTGGAGGCTCTGGCGGCGGACATTAGCTAATGGTGTTTTGAATGATAGAATCGTTTTTGATAACCTCAAGGGAAACTTTGGAAGCAAGCCTGGTTGTAGGCATTGTTCTGGCTTACCTAAACAGGACAAACAACCAGAACTATAAAAAATCAGTATATTACGGAATTGTTTTTGGCATAATTGCAAGTATAATTTCCGCTTTCTTATTCACTATAGCAGCAGGCGATTTTGAAGGAAAGGCAGAGCAGGTTTTTGAAGGAATCACCATGATTATCGGCTCATTCCTGCTTACCACAATGATTCTCTGGATGATGAGGCAGAGGCACATTGCAAAGGAGATTGAAAACAGGGTGGAGAAGCACCTGATGAGCGAAAAGCCGCTGTTCACCCACATAGGGATTTTCATGATTATATTTGTTGCAATAATAAGGGAAGGCATTGAAACCGTCATTTTCCTTAATGCACTCAATTACGCTAATGGCATAAACTTTATTGCAGGCAGCCTGGGCATAATCGCTGCTGTTGGCGTAGGCTATTTGTTCTTTCTAAGCGTCAAGAAAATCAACTTGAAGAGATTGTTTAATCTAAGCAGCATCTTATTGATATTGATTTCAGCAGGATTAGTGGCGCATGGCATTCATGAGTTTGAGGAAGCAGGAGTCGTATCCGGCATTGTTGCGCCGCTGTTCGACATAAATCATATTTTGAATGAAAAAGGTGTTGTTGGCAGCTTTTTGAAGGGATTGTTTGGTTATAACGGAAATCCCAGCCT
This sequence comes from uncultured Methanosarcinales archaeon, assembly GCA_964454865.1. GTDB lineage: Archaea > Nanobdellota > Nanobdellia > Woesearchaeales > GW2011-AR4 > JACOZO01. Next base: position 1,453 of record CAYVTQ010000063.1, on the reverse strand, counting down.
GCTGGAAGTTTTGGGCTATGCCGGCTATTTGGCAGCAATCTTCCTGGCTTATTGGAGAATCCAGAAGGCAAATGCTGTTTCTGCTTAATCAGCTTATTTATCCTCTTTAATTGTTATTTTATGCCGGCGGCACATAAGGTATTCCGGCAAGATATAATATGCCAAAAAGAGCTGCCATTCCAATCAGGGTTACTGCATCTGTTTTTTTGCCTGTTGAGTTTGGTGATGAGTAATGACCTCCTACTCTTTCTTCCAAATTTGCTTTCTCATGACTGTGAGTTTCTTTATGGTGTGAGGGACCATGAGCATTGGGTGCAGCTGCTTGGTTTAAATGTGCTTCCTGCTCACCATACCATTTGTTCATTTCAGCTTCAATTTCTGCTGCAGGTATGGGATTATCATCATTAAACCTATGCATAATGGAATTCATGTACTCTTTTGCCTTTATTTTGTAATCTCCTTGAAGTTTGCCGAAAGTATCAAATGCTTTTGCGTAAGGTGAGTCCTTGTCAGCCATCATCAATCACTTGGATATTATATCCAACACTATTTAAATATTTTTTGTATTGACTTTTAAATCATAAAAAAACCTAATCAGTCGTTCTCAACCCTTGGAGCCAGAATAAAACTCAGATTCAGCTTGTCAACTGCCTTGTACTCCAGCTTTAAGGGATAGTCTTTGTTGAAATATATGCTTACCTCATCTGCCAGCTTTGAAGCGCTAATCATCTTTTTTAAGTATTCGATGCTGTATTTTGACTTTATTTCCTTTTCATCGCTTCCAATGCCGACCTTTACATTTTCGCCTTCTTTTATCTCAATCTTTGCATCTGTCAAATCCCCTTCTGCCTGAACTATAAATTTTTTCGGGACAGCCATGAAAGTGACAGATTCTCCGACAACATCAGCATCAGAGATTGCCTCAGTCAGGACATTGGACGGCATCTTGATGTCAGCATCAAACTTTAAGTTTGGTATTTTCTGCTCTTTTTCCTCCAGATTAATCAAAGGCAGGCTGAAAGTCCTTACATTATTGCTTTTAAGCTGGACCTTCATCTTGTTGTCTTCCCCCAGTTCAAGCGTAAGCATGTCATTTGGGCTGGCCCTTCTTAAAATCTGCTTAAGGTTGCTTAAGTTGATGCAAATCTCCACATTCTTCTCAACGTTATATTCGATAAAAGAGCTGCTTAAGAGCTGGAATACCACCATTGAGACATTAGCAGGATCCATGGCAACAAGCTCTATGGAATTTGGAGTTATCTTGAATCTTGCCTCATTGACAAGATCAGAAATTATGGAAATGCTTTCTTTTAGATATCTAGGCTCTGCAAGAGTAAGCTTCATTAAACACACCCCAAAATCGGGTTTTTCATGAGCTTAATAAAGTTTTCGCAATGAGGAGATTGTTACCTTAACTTAATCTTCAGATAGACCGTTATCTGCGGGCGCTTTT
>CAYVTQ010000062.1:0-8144 GCA_964454865.1 uncultured Methanosarcinales archaeon | reverse complement strand
GCGGATTAAGAATATTAAAAAATGGTTGATTATACGCTAATTGGCAGCATTGGCGGAGGGAGTGCACTTCTAATTTTCATCTTATGGCTCTTGTTTAGGGACAGGGGCGGCAGGCTACAGGAAGATAAAAAGGAGGGAAAAGAAGAAAAAGAAATTGAGCGTGAAGGCAAGGAAGAAATCAAGATGGATATTGACATAAATAACAGGTGCAAAGAATCATACAAATTTCTAAGGAAGATCAGCAAAAAATGCAGAAGATTGGGCCTGCAGATGGAAACAGAAAAAAACTCTCAAAGTTTGGTTAATATTGAAAGAGCTCTAAAGTTCTTAGAAAGCAGCAACGGAAATGATGCTCAGGCTAAAGTATCTATAAGGGAAATACACCAAAACTCAAACATTTATCTTACGCAATTGGTGAAATTGCTGCCAGATATTAAGCCGACAGGATGGCTGCAAAGAAGAAGATTGAGAGGTGTCAGAAAATTGGCTGTAAAGGTGTATAATCACTTAAAGCATATAGAAACTGAAGTTGAAATCAGGGCTAAGATTAATGCAGAGATGCTAAGAAATATTCAAGAATTGGAAAGGAGAGTGGAGAAAAAGGCAGCCTAACATAATATAGTAAAAGGCTCAAAAATTTGAGCGATAAATTGCCTTTTACTTATTAGGAACAGACAACTATTGCTCAATAGATTTTGTCCGTGAGTATAGAAGAAGAATAGAGGCTTAGTAAGCCTTCCCAAAATACGCCCAAAACTTCGCTTTCCTGCCGCAATGCACGCAGTTCCCGTCGGCAGCCTTCTGCTCGAATGGTATGCATCTCGCTGTTGCGCCGTCTGCCTTGTCCTTAATGCCGTCCTCGCATTCTGCTTCCCCGCAGAACAGGGCTTTTACCATTTTTTTTGAGTTTACTGCCTTCGCAAATTCATCAAAATTATTTGCTTTTGCCGTATTTTTCTTCAATAATATTCTGGCATTTTCCAAAAGATTGCCTTGCATGTCAGTCAAAACGCTTTCGGCTTTTCTTTCCAGCTCCTTTAGCTTGACTACAATTTTTTCATTTGTATCCCTTCTGACGAACACTGCCTGCTCAGCCTGCAGGTCTTTAGGGCCTATCTCAATCCTTAAAGGAATTCCTTTCATCTCCCACTCGTTGAATTTCCATCCCGGTGTGTATTCCTCCCTGCCGTCAAGATAAACCTTATGGCTGCCGAGCCTTTCCTTCAGCTCATTTGCCTTTTTCAGGACTTCCTGCTTTGAGTCCTTGAACATTATAGGGATTATGACAATCTGCAGTGGGGCAAGCTTCGGCGGCAGGACCAGACCCTTATCATCGCCGTGAGTCATCACAATTGCCCCGATTGTCCTTGTTGACAAGCCCCAAGAAGTTGTCCACACATAACTTTGCTTCTCTTCCTGATCCATGAACTTGATGTCAAATGCCTTTGCGAAATTCTGCCCAAGCATGTGCGAGGTTGCCATCTGCAGCGCCTTGCCGTCCGGCATAAGCGCTTCCGCCGTTGTGGTATATTCAGCCCCTGCGAACTTCTCTTTTTCTGTTTTCTTGCCCGCAATCACGGGAATTGCCATCCAGTTTTCTATCAGGTCGACGTACTCAAACAGCTGCTGCATCACTTCTTTTTCCGCATCTTCCTTTGTTGCATGGGCTGTATGCCCTTCCTGCCACAGGAACTCTCTTGTGCGCAAAAAAGGCTTTGCGTGCTTGAACTCCCACCTTACGACGGAATTCCACTGGTTGAGGAGCAGAGGCAGGTCCCGCCATGATCTTATCCATTTGGCGTAGCTTTCCATCATCACAGTTTCCGATGTCGGCCTTATTGCCAACTTTTCATTAAGCTCGGAATCGCCGCCTTTTGTCACCCACGCGACTTCCGGAGTGAATCCCTCAAAGTGCTTGCTCTCCTTTGTCAGCAGCCTCTCAGGGATAAACATAGGGAAATAGCAGTTCTTATGCCCTGATTTCTCTATTTTCCAGTTGAAAACAGCCTGTATTTTCTCCCAAATTTGGTAGGAGTTTGGCTTGAATACGATGCAGCCTGAGACTGAAGAATAATCAATCATGTCTGCTTTTAGAACTACTTGATTGTACCACTCGTTGAAATCTTCGGATTTTTTGATTGTTAAGCCGAGGGTTTCTTCTTTTTGCTCTGTATTCTCTTCCATAAATAAATTACTTAATATAAAGTTTATATGTTTTTTGGATTATTATAGGGTTATTTTAATTAAAACTCCTGCTTGGTTCTATTCTTTGAGCGAAGAGTTTGCTTTTGTATGTAGGATCTGACTCTTGGTCAACACCGCCATTAAATCTTGTCATTCTATAAAATAATCCGGAGCCACCTTTTTCTTTATGCAGCCTGAATAATCCCTCTTGGTGCCAAAGATACTTTCCATTCCTCAATATCCTTTCAATTTCAAAACCAATATAATCATGCATATCTACTGGCAGATTCTTCCAGGGCATTCCTGCTACCATATAGCTAAGGATAAAATCAAAACTATTATCTGGAAAATTCGTATTTTTTCCGTCTTGGCATTCAAACTTGATGTTCTCAACTGGCTTGATTAGCCTAACCTCTTTTGAACCGGTGTCAATTTCAAAGTATTCGGGGTTGCAAAATCTTTTGTACAAATCAACTAATGTCTCTTCAGAACACGGCAACCACATAGCCATACCACTTGGCATGATGCCTTGAAAATTCCACTTGCCTGAAATGGCAGTTTCTATTGAAGAGGGGTTGATGTCAATACCTATAAAATTCTTTGTGGGATTTTCTACAGCCGCAATAACATCATTGATTCCTACTGAGCACCCTATGTCTAAAGCATCAGTAATATCGCCTCCTAATCTATCAAAAACATCTCTTATTGTCCAGATTTGACCCGCCGGCAGATGCCGGCTTCTGTCAACTTCATAGTATCTGCCTAGAAAAGTATATCCGTCTTGGCTCATAGCATCAAATAATAAACCTTCATTTTTAAATTTATCATCCTATATTTTTAGAAACATTTATATATTATTTAGTATATCATTTAAAATATCATAAAATGGCGAGAATAAGAAAATGGGGGGACTCTCTGGCAGTTACTATCACTCCAGCCGAGGCAAGGCAGAAAAGCCTTAAGGAAGGGGATGAAGTAGTGGTAAAAATCTACAAGAAGCTGGATTCCAGGATATTTGGCATGCTCCCTAAAAAATATAAGAGCAATGTCGAAGGACAGCATGCCAAGGATATGCTGAGGAAAGAATGGTAATTTTTCTTGACACTTACGCCATGATAGAGATAGCAAAAGGGAACCAAGCTTACCAAAAATTTGCCGATTCTGCATCCATAACCACTAGATTTAACCTCGCAGAATTATACTTCTATTTTTTGAAGGCAACAGACGAGGCTACAGCAGACAGCGTTTACAGCAGGTTTAAAGACTATGAGATTTCTGCCGCAGACAAAATAATAAAGGAAGCAATGAAGCTGAAGTTGGCGAATGCCAAGAAAAGGCTGAGCTTTGCAGACTGCATTGGCTATATTTCTGCAATGCTTGAAGAAGCCTCTTTCTTAACCGGAGATTACCAGTTTAAGGATATGGAAAATGTGGAGTTCGTGAGGTGATTGATATTAAGCTTTTCAATAAAGAAGGTATTTAAATCCCGAAATATATCGGTATCAAAATGTGGACTACAAAACTCCAATTAAAGCACAAGGACTGTCCTATTGTGAACAGGTGCAAAAGGTTTAAGCTCATTGTCCTTTCTTATCCGAGCGTCTGGTACGAGCAGAAAAACAGGAAATTTGCGACCACAACATGCTATTTCCAAAGCACGGATGAAAATCAAAAGCAGAAGTTCCTGAGCGATTTGGGAAAAGACAGGAGAATTACTAATTTGGAGATTTCCGGAGATATCTTCACTTATGAAATAGATTTGGGAAAAGAAGGGGAGCATGTAATGCTTTACCATACAAAGCAGATATTCTTCGTTAAGCCTACAATAAACCATTATGACGGGCATGAATACTGGGAGGTTGCTTCCTGGAAACGCGTGGAGCTGGAGAGATTCATCAAATCCCTGAAAAGCCATATGGATGTCTGCAATATTTTGAAATTGCAGAACTCTCCGCTGGCAGATGTCTATTTCCCGAATGTGATGCCTAAAATTTCCAAAAGCCAGAAAAAAGCGCTTGAGCTGGCTTATTTTAACGGGTATTATTCCTATCCACGCAGAATAACTCTGGAAAAGCTTGCAAAAATAGCTAAAATCGGAATCTCAACTTTTCAGGAGCATTTGAGAAAGGCTGAGCTTAAGCTGCTGCCCGCGATAATTGAGCAGCAGATGAAGAAATAAAAATTTCCTCTTTCTGCTAAGAAATAACGCATAAAGCCGAATAATTTCGGTAAAAATTACTTATTCTGTTCAATTTTAATACCACTAGATAGTGATGTTTATGTCATTAGAAAATAGAATAGAGTCTTCCTTCGAGAACAGTTATGAATCAGGTCTGGAAAGAAAATTAAACAAAAAATCAGGCCTGCTCAAGATTGGATTAGACGCATTCCTATATGCTCCTGTGGTTGCAGCCTCTGCTGTTCTCTTCGGGCCTGCAGTGACGTTGTCAACAGCAATTCCAGCCATTGGATATTCCATAGGCTCCTGGATAGAAAACAAAAGAAAAAAGATAAGGACAACATGGAACAGGGTAAAAAGGGAGGTTTACACCGGCAATATAATGGGCCATGTGGATTATGCGTTATTTTCAATGCCCGAGGTATTGTTTAGGGCATATCCGGGCATGTTTAGTTCTGGCACATTTTCAAGCATGCTTGCCGCATCTCTTGTTTTCAATCCGCTGCTTTTTATCCCAGTCAACATGGCGTACGGCGCGTTTTTTTATTTAAGGGACAAAATAGGATTTGGAAATGCATTCAAAGGAGTTTTTACCGGAAAATTTAGGAGTTATTCAAAGAGAACCTACCAGAATATAAGGCAAAACTGGAAGAAAGACACTAAAAATGTTTTCAAGTACCTGTTTCCATTTCATTTTTTCCAGACGCATTATCTCCCAAAAATTGCCCGGCATATTCCATACCTGAAAGAGCTGCCCGCCGCTGCCATCAGAATGACGCAAAGCGCCCTTATCAACAATCCAATCTACAGGATTGTAATGGGAAGGCAGAAAAAAAGCATAGGCTATGCAGGAAATTATGCGCCATCTTATAGTTAAAAACTGAATAGATTTTTATTGCTTAAGCCCACTTTATCGAGCATCCGATTGCATTGGTCAGCGGCCTTGGAACCTCTTTTCCGTTAACTATTGCTGCGATCGCATCTTTCAGGTCAGGAAATCTTACAGCAGAAAAATCCTGGTAATTGTCATCAATCCTGCCGTGATACCTTAGTTTCCTGTCCTTGTCAAAAACGTAAGCCTCAGGCGTGCATTGCGCATCATAAGCCTTGGCAATTTTCTGGTCAGCATCCCTCAAGTACGGGAAATTGAATCCCCTTATCCTTGCGTAAACCTTCATCTTTTCAAAGCCGTCTTCGGGATAAAGCTTTTCGTCATTTGAGTTTATTCCGATGAATTGAACGCCATTATCGGCAAATTCCTTCTGCATTTTTATCAGCCTTTCAATATTGGCCTGCACATAAGGGCAGTGGTTGCACATGAAAACGACAGCGAGAACATTTTTATTTTTAAATTCATTCAGGCTGTGGGTCTTGTCATCTACACCTATCAAATTAAAGTCCGGAGCTTTGTCACCCAGATTTATTTTCAGGCCGTGGGTCTTCATTTCCATATTCTGTCACCAAAAAATAAGATTAAGATTTGTTATTTAAGATTATTGGTTTAAACAGGTTTTCAGAGTAAATTTATAAATGATATGAGCCTACTAGCCAAGAAAAGGGGTGCAATGCTCCAGCTCGTTCTGGGATTTAATGGCCAGTCTACAAACAATTAAAGAATTGGCAGAGCAGCAATAGAAAAGGGGCTGGAGCCAAGGGTATCATTGGAATGCAATGAATAAAAAAATAATGTTTGATTATGTTAAAAGCTTGTTTTCAAAAGATTTCAAAGACTGGGTAAGGTCGCATCCTTCTATTTCAAATCCCATCGACTGTTTCTTTAATAGCACAGAAGTGGCAATTCATACCAACATACCAACAATGCTTACAATAAGCGAAACATTATATCTTTTCCAGCTTGCTAAGGAAATAAAAGGCGGAACGTTTCTGGAAATAGGATGTTACGCTGGCGGCTCTACTCGTCTTCTAGGAGAAGGGGCTTATAGGTCAGATTCCTTAGTTTATTCTGTAGACATTTTTAATTCCAGTCCCGAAAGGCAGAGGCAGGAGGATGATGGGTCTTTTTATTGTGCCGAGCCGGAAAAGAAACCTTCTAAAGCAGAAGTTGAAAGGGCCCTTAAGAGGCAAGGCTTGGAAAGGGTAGTTGCATTGATTGAAGGATTCAGCCGTGAAGTCGCCCAAAATTGGAATATGGGCGCAATAGATTTATTGTGGATAGATGGCAATCATAAACAAGCTTTTGAGGATTTTTATGCCTGGAAAAGGCATTTAGCTCAAGGAGCAGCTGTGGCTTTTCATGATTCAAACTATCCTGTCTGTGGAAGAGAAGATGTTGCAAGCGCAGTTTTAAGGATTATTGGGGCTGAATGCCCGGAATATATCAAAAGAGTAGATTCCATAACCTCCTTCAAAATGCGTTAATATAACTACTTCTAAGGAATAATTTTTAAACCAACAAAGGTTATCCAATGCCATGAGCGAAGGAAGCAGTGAAGGCGGGGACTCGGGGCATTCTGATGCAGGGCATGATTCCAGTGAAAGCAGCCATGCAGCTGATAATCCTGATGATGGCCATAATGCCAAGGAAGAGTCCGGTGATGAAAAATCTGATGACAGGGGCGATGACACCATACACGGCTCTGTTGCGATTATCTATTATGAGGATCCTGAAACTGGCAAAGTGGAATTCTACCTGGAAGAAAAGCCAGGGGATTACTGGGTGCCTGAATACGCGGGAAGATTAGCCTTTTTTGGCGGCACAATAAAAAATAAGGAAAGCAATCTTGAGGCCCTGGTCAGGGAACTGGGAGAGGAAGTTGTAAATAAAGACGCCCAATCAGAGTTGATTCGCGCATTATTCTCAAGAGAGCCAAGCGTTTATGAAATTATTAAGCATAAGCTTGGCTTTGAGGAATCGAGGACTTATGTTCGTGTCATAAAATTAAATTCAAAAGAAGCATGGGAAAAAGTAAGAAATTCGCCTTCCGGGCATGATGCCGGCCCTGCAAGAGTGCTTACTCTGGAGCAAATTGTGGACATACTGGACAGGGAAGAAAATGGGTTTGCATTTGATTTCGGCAGGATACTGATGAAGTTCATCAATCAGTTTTATGGCGCAAAAGTCGAGGATTACAAGGCAAAGCTGTCTGCAGACGCTGCGCAAAATCACCAGAATGATTTTGGGTATATGCCTGACGCCTCAGCGCATAGCGGGCATGCAGCAGCCTATGCCTCCATTGAGCCTCAGGCAGCAGGGCATGGCAAAAGCCATAATGGGGAGCATCATTTGATCAGCAGCTATTGGAATCCGAAGATTGCGCAGCCTTTCGCCGTAAACACAAATTTCTATTGCAATTCTTATCCAGTTCATGTATTGGGCAATGCAAAGCTGGAAGAGATGGTAAAGCAGAATTCCTATTTTAAGCAAAATTATTATTGATACAGACATTTGCTTGGGCAGAATCGAATAAGGATAAAAGCAAAAATTAATGGCGGCGGCGAGATTCCCACCAAGTTTTTCTTTCAGCTCCTCTGCGAGAGTCGCTAAAGAAAAACTTGACAAAAAGAAAATGCCTCCGGCGAAAATACAAAAATGGCGGCGGCGAGATTTGAACTCACGACTTCCACGTAACCCGGCTTGAGTCAGTCATCTCCTTTCGGATCAGAGCTCAAAAATATGAGCGTGGCACTATAACCAGGCTAAGTTACGCCGCCAACGGGTCTTTAGAAAAATGAGGCTTATTTAAAAGTTGTTATGAAATGTGAGATTGTTTTATCCTTTTATTATTTCCTGACGACATCTTAACAACTTGTTTCATTTTTT
>CAYVTQ010000061.1:0-8273 GCA_964454865.1 uncultured Methanosarcinales archaeon | reverse complement strand
GAGAGCGCAGCGTGGCAAGCGAAGCGCAGAGTTTTTTCTTTTGTTCATCAGGCAAATACATAAAGCACGAAGTGCCTTAAGCAAGGAGTAAAAAATAATACTGGCGGTCGGCGAAGCGGGGGTTGCCCCCTGCGGGGTGCTGAGTAGGATAAAATTTCCCAGAGAAATTTTAGCCGTCGCACCGCCTTTATTATTATTTTTTACGACGCAATTATTATTTGCATTTATAACAAAAGAAAAAATTTCGTTAAACACCTATTATATGCAGGTTTCTCATAGGCCCAATGGGTGGGTGCTTAATTTACTCACAAAATATTTATTTTCAATATTGCAATTAAGCACTGGACACTGGCCAAACACCTGCGCGGCCTATATAAATAAAATTAAATCACAACTGGATTATGAAGAATTCAGATAATCTAAACGGTTCCAATGGGGAATATGATTTTAAGGTATTAATTGACGAAATGAAGGTCAGGGGATACAGCAGGAGGACCATTGAAGCCTATGAGTACATAAATAAAACCTTCTTGTATAAAATCAGGAAATCGCCAAAAGATATAACCAAAAAGGACATCACTGATTATCTTGTGTCTCTTTATGACAAGAACAGGGCTTCTGCTACAAGGCATTTGGTATGCAGCGCATTGAAGTTTTATTATGAAACTGTGCTTAAAAGGAGGTTTCAGCTTAGGCATCCAAAGAAATCCAATAAGCTTTCAAGCGTCCTGAGCAAGGAGGAGATACTGGGAATGATAAGCGCTTTGCCTAACCCTAAGCACAGGCTTCTTGTTGAGCTGATGTACGGCTCCGGGCTTAGGGTTGGTGAGGCCATAAAGATAAAGATTGGGGATTTTGACGCTGAGAGGAAGGTATTGATTGTCAGAAGCGGCAAGGGCGATAAGGACAGGTTTGTGAATTTGTCAGACAGGTTTATTTCTGATTTTACAAGATTTGCCAAAGGAAAAAACGGCTATTTGTTCGAGCCGTCAGGAAAGCCAGAAAAGCACATATGCGAAAGAACTGCGCAGAGTATTGTTAATGATGCCGCAAAGAAAGCGCAAATCAGCAAGAAAGCCCATCCTCACACTTTAAGGACAAGCTATGCAACTCATTTGATTGAAAACGGCATTGACATAAGCTATGTGCAAAAGCTGTTGGGGCATTCAAGGCTAAGCACAACTCAGGCTTATATAAGGCTTGGGCAGGATTCCATCAGAAAAGTCAAAAGTCCATTGGATTGACAGCACTATAACAAAAATTATAAACTTTAGTCCTATTTTGCTGATTTATGAAAAACTCCATGCGCGAAGGCATGCTGGAAAAGCGAAATTCATTAAGCAAGGATGAGATTGATAAAAAAAGCATAAAAATAAAGGAAAATCTTTTCAGCCTTGATGAGTTCAAAAAATCGAAAGTCGTGATGTTCTATGTTTCTTTTAATAATGAAGCTTATACGCATGAAATGATAAAAGAGTCATTGAAAATCAAAACAGTTGTTGTGCCTAAAGTCACGAATAATGAAATTGAGCCTTCGATTATAATTGATTTTGACCAGCTTATTCCATCAGGAAAATTCGGCATTTTGGAACCTATTGAAGCAGCTAGGATAAATCCTAAAAATATACAATTAATAATAGTGCCCGGAATCGCATTTGACGGGAGAGGGTATAGGATTGGGTATGGCTTTGGGTATTATGATAACTTCCTAGCAAAAATTCCAAAGGCTTTGAAAATAGGGCTGGCGTTTGATTTCCAGATTGTCGACAAGCTGCCGGCAGAAGGCCATGATGTGGATGTTGATGTGGTCGTGACGGATAAAGAAATTATTAGGATTAAAAAATAATTAGGAGGACTAATAATAGTAGCCATCTCATAAATAAGAGGATATAATTTAGTGAAAATATTTAAATATAAACTTAATTTATATTGAGGAATGGTGAAATTTTTGGAATTTCTGCCTGAGAGGACAAGAAAAATACTTCTATCATATTGGTTTGTCGAAGACCTTAAGAATGGCAAAATAACACTGAAAGATTTTCTAAATGATTTAAGACTCTTTAAGTCCCAACTAATAGAAAGAGAAAAGATAGACGCAAAAGATATAGAAGATTTAGAGAAACTTATTGCAAAGGAGATTAAAAAATATGGCAAGTTAAACTTTATCCGGAAATTTTTTTGGCATAGATGGAATATTATACAAAGGTTATCAAAAAAGCCAGATGCTATACAAAGACCTAATTTTATTAGGAAAAGAAAGTATGAAGGAGTAAAACTTTTCGACAATTATGACAAATGGGCATCTATAAGAAATCAATATCTTCCGGAGTTAAGGGAAAACTTAGGCAATGTTACGCGCAAAAAACTTGCGCTATTTTTTCTTGAGCTATCACAGCATTTAGCTAAATCTCGGTTATCTCTAAAGACTTGGAATAAAACAAACATCGAGTCTTTTATCAATTACTGCATTGTTAAAAATATAATCTCGCCTAAATTTAAAAATTTTCATATTAAGAGTATTACTGAAGGCAGATTTCAAAGAGGACCTAATTATTTATCATCTGGGAGTATGAATAAACAAATAACTGGATGCCTTGTCCAGTATGGTGTAAAAATTGATGACAGTATATTAACCAATGAAATCTTTGTAATTCGACAGAGATGGCATTTTATAGACCAAATAAACTATGAGAAAAGGCTTAAAGAAATACTAATAGGGAATTATGGAATAGAGATGCAGCCGATATTCGCGCCATTAGAAGTCTTAGCTTTTTTACTTTGTGGTTATCCTGTAGTTGGTATCAACAGCACAGGCAGAGATCCGCACACATTTGCGATAGTCGGCCATGAAATTGAATTGGTATTCCAGGAGAATATATTTACAATCCCCATTTTAAGAGCTTTCCGAAACGGTTTTGACTGGACTAAATTTGAAAGACTCAAGCCAGCACCAGGCGGTTATTTAGAGGGAGATTTAAATTACTATGTTTTAAATCCTGTAACTTTAAAGCATTAATGTAAAAAATTAGTAAAATTTTAATCAAACCCCGACCATCGCGTCAGTCAGCCCTTTCCTTTCCTTTATCTGGGAAGTCACTTTTGCCTGCAGCTCAGACGGCAGCCTCTCGAAGCTTTGGTCCACCAGAGAAGAAACACCTCTCCCTTCTGTCGCTGATCTCAGGTCAGAGCTCCATCCAAGCATGCTCATGACAGGCAGCTTTGCCTTTATAAAAACCAGGCTTTCCTCCTGCTGCAAATCTAGAAGCTGCCCCCTTATGCTGTTGACTAGTTTTGTAAGGCTTCCTGTGTACTCAACCGGCGCCTCAATAAGCATGATCTGCATCGGCTCAAGCAGGATAGGCCCTGCTGTGAGCATCGCTCCCCTTATTCCTTCCCTTATTGCAGGATAAACCTGGGCTGGGCCCCTGTGTATGGCGTCTTCATGCAGTGTCATGTCTGTCAAATTTACCCTTACCCCGACTGAAGGCTCTCTTGCCAACGGGCCCTTATTCATAACTTCCTCAAACATGTCAAGAATCATTTCTAGGACTTCTCCTAGGTAAACCTGCCCTCTTGTCTTGTCAAGGAAAATGTTTCCATTGTATACGTCCTTGACCTGCTCTGCTTCCTTTGACTCCATACCTGTGCTTACGAAAGCATCCCTTATTTCAAGATTTTTCTTCTTTATCCTTCCCTCCTGCACGGTTCCGTCTTTAATCAGCTTGTAAACTGCCGGCGACAGCGGCTCAACAGTGAAATAGAACTTATTGTGCTTATTCGGCGTTTTTCCCTCAATTTCCTGGGAAGGCTTGGTTACAGACTCCCTAAAGACTACTATTGGAGGAGAAGTCTTCACTTCAACACCTTTCTCCGTGGTTATCCTGTTCTCTATTATTTCAAGATGAAGCTCGCCCATTCCCGACATTAAATTTTCCCCTGTCTCTTCATTGATCTCTATATTGATGGAAGGGTCTTCCCTTGCGACTTTTCTCAGGACCTCGACAAGCTTCGGCAGGTCGCTGGGCTTTTTCGGCTCTATAGCTTTTGTAATGACCGGCTCGAAAATGTGCTTCAGCTCCTCAAAAGGCTGCTCAGGCTCCAGCGTGATTGTCTCACCGGCATTTCCCAAAACGCCGGATATTGCAACTACATTTCCCGCAGGGATGCTCTCCGCCAATTCAGGCTTTACGCCATTGTAGACATATAGAGATTGTATCCTTTGATGCTGCTTTGCGTTATTAAGGTAGACGTCAACTCCCGTCATCAATGTTCCTGAGAACAGCCTCCCTGCTGAAATATCCTTGCCTGACCTTGGGTCAACGACTATCCTTGTAATGACAAACGCGAGCTTGCCGTTTGGATTTGATGTCAAAAGATCTTTTCCGAATTCGCTTTCCAAATCACCGCGCCATATCTTTGGGATCCTGTAAACCTGCGCTGTAATCGGGTCCGGATGGTGCTTGATTACCATGTCAAGTATTACTTCGTGCAGAGGGGCATTGTTCCAGACCCATTCTTTCCTTTCTTCCTCATTCATCTCATAAATCCTCAGGATGTCCTTGAATCCAATGTTCTTCTTCTGCATGAACTGAAAAGACAATGCCCAGTTCTCCCTTGCAGAGCCGAATGCAACAGAGCCGTCCATGATGCTGACCTTCCATGCCTGCTTATATGCCGGCTCCGCTATGTCCTCTATCAGTTTGTTAAATCCGTTGATAAGCTTGACGAACCTTTCCTGTATCTTTTCAGGGCCCAGCTTCAGCTCCTTGACAAGCCTGTCGACTTTGTTTATGAAAAGAACCGGCTTTACCCTTTCCCTCAATGCCTGCTTTACGACTGTCTCTGTCTGCGGCATTATGCCTTCAACAGCGCAGATCAAGACAACAGTGCCGTCAATTGCCCGCATTGCCCTTGTGACGTTTCCGCCGAAATCCACGTGACCTGGGGTGTCAATAAGGTTGATAAGATATTCATGCCCATGGTATTCATGGACCATTGAAACATTGGCTGCATCAACTGTCATCAGCCTTTCCTGCTCATCCTTGTGCTGCCATGTCGCCATGCCCGCTTCCAAATCGCCTGCATACTTTGAAGCCATGTGGCCGGCTGCTGCAAGAAGATTGTCTGTGAAGGCTGTATTATGAATGACCATGCCTTCTGCTATGAAATTGTGGTTTTCAGGAATTGTGAAATCATATACGACTTCCTCAAAGCCTGCTTCTATTTTGCTTACTTCTATATATGCAAGCTCATCCTGGCTGACATCTTTCAGCTTTCTTTCTACTATCATAAACTGGCTATTAACGCTGACTTTATCACAAACATAGCTTCCTGCGGCTTTCTTGACTAACATGCTTAGCTTTTCTGCTTTTTCTTCATGCTCAAATCCAATTTTCTTTTCAAAGTTTATAGCAGAAACTCCGGAAATAGCCAATGTATTATCCTTTTCCTTTATCGCAATGCACCCGAATCTCAATAATAGAAGATGCAAATCATCAATCATTTTTTTGCTTGCAGAGCTTATTGTCACAGCCCTTCTTGATTTTTCTACGCATCCGTCTGTGTCAAAATAGCCTCTCAATAATTTTGCAATATGCCTATCCTCACTCTGCCATACAAATTCTGATATCCTTACATTATGCGATTTTTGCTTCATGGGATAATCAAATAAGGCATTAAGCATCTGAACAAGGGTCAGGTTAGTGTGTATTTCAGGCGTCTTATTTTTCCATTTCGTAATTTTTGTTTTAACACCCAGCCTACTGCATATTTCAGCAAACAAGCTGGCAAGCTCCTCTTTTCCGGCAATAAACTTATTTCCAGAGCCGTCTCCTAAAAATAATCCTGCAAGATAAAAAAATTCTTCAAAGTCATGGGGAAGGCTTATTGGAAGAGAATTCTGCCCCCTCTGCTTTCCAGTCCTGTAAAATATGGAGCCAATATTATCATACAATAAATCCGCTTTTATAGAAAATATTTTTGCAATATCTGCCAAATCCTTCAGTCTATACCGGTTTTGCCAGATTCCATGATAGAACGATTTTGGCTTTATGCCGGCTTTGATATTTTTTATTCCATACTCCAGTATTTTTTCCTTTAATTCCGCCGAAAAAGATTTTTCCAGCTTTACGTAAAAATTCTTTTTGGCTAATCTTTCCAGTATGCCGGCTTTGATATGCTTGTAGCTTATTTTATCCGGGCTTAATCTTCTTGCGCATACAATCCTGTCCCCGATTCTTAAATCCTCAGCTTTAACATCAGCAAAGCCGTTCCTATAGGCAATATACCTGTGCTCAGGGGTTGTTGCAATCTCAAACCCGTTTCTCAGCCTTATCTTTATGGTTTTTCCGCCATTAAGCCTCCATGCATACTGGACAGGCTTTTTTTCAAGCTTATTAGTTTCTTTGTTAAGCGAAAAAATGCTTATTTGCTCTTTTGGGACAAATACTGTATGCTCGCCATTGTCTTCGTATATTTCACCATTTTTAGAAGCAGACTCGAATATTTCCTGCGCCGTTTTTACGCTCCCGTCTGCCAGAATAAGCCTTGAACTGCCGCTGATGCATTTGCCGTGGTGGATATGCGCGGAAGTGCAGATATTCCTGATAAACTTGGGATTTTTGGTAATCCTTGCGACCTTTGCAGCCATTGATTCTGCCATTTTGCCAAAAAAATTCAGAACACATGCACTTCATGCACTGTCTTGTAAGAATGCAGCTCGCCTTTTTTGAACCAGAGCCTTATCTCCTCATCAGCCTCTTTCTTTGTTGCGGAAGCGTGTATGAGGTTTTTTCCGCCGGAGCCTTTTTCAGAGGCATATTTCATGCTTAAATGAGCCAGATCCCCCCTTATTGTCCCCGGAGCGGCTTCATTCGGGGAAGTCGAGCCGACCAGCTTTCTGGCATTCTCGACTGCATGCACCCCCTCAATCACAAAAGCGACAATCGGCCCTTCTGTTATGAAATCAACAACATCCTTGAAGAACGGCTTGGCCTTGTGGGCCTTGTAGTGCTCTTCGGCAAATTTCCTCTCAGCCCATGCCATCCTCATGCCTACAATCTTTAATCCTGCATTCTCAAATCTCCTGACTATCTCTCCAACAAGCCCCCTCTGGACGCCGTCAGGCTTGATTATAACAAGGCTCCTTTCTATCATATGATTACTCCTCTCTCTTTTCTTTCTTAAATCTTTTGCTCCATCTTGTCTCGAGGAATTTCCTGCCAAGCTTCAGCTGGTTCTTTTCGCACTTTGAGGAGCAAAAATATAATATCTTGCCGTCTTTCCTGACGTACATTTTCCCTGTTCCAAGCTCCATCTGCCTGCCGCAGAAAGTGCATTTTGCCATCTTGCCTTATCCTACCCCCCTTCCGCCTTTTGAAAGCTGCCTTGCCTCGAATTCAGTCTCGCGAAGCATCAAAATATCGCCAATCTGCACAGGGCCCTTGACGTTTCTCCTGAGAATCTTGTTCTTGTCCCTTCCGTCCAGTACCCTGCACATAATCTGGATTGCTTCCCCTCTCGCCCCTGTCCTGCCTATTATCTCCTCAACTTTTGCAGGCGTTGCATGGGAAAAATAAACTCCTCCCTTCGCCCCATCTTCCTGAGGCTGGCCCGGGCCCCTTCTTTCGTATCTCCTGCCCCTGTCCTGCTGTTGCTGCGGTTTCTGCTCTGCCATTTTTAGAATTTATTTGCTAAGCTTGCCTGCGATGTCTTTCAACAGGTCTTTTGCCTCGCCTTCCTGCACAATTGCCACTGCGCTTGTTCCAAGCCCGATCCCTGCTGCAGCCCCCAATTCTTCCTTGCTTGGCACCTGGATGCACAGCACATTCTTTTCCTCTGCCAAAATGGGAAGATGCATCACTATCTCAGGCGGCGAGACATCCTTTGCATAAGCCACAAGCTTTGCCTGCCCCTTTTCAATGGCTTTTGTAGCCTCGTTGGAGCCTTTCCTGATCTTGCCTGTTGTCCTTGCAATCTCTATTGCCTCATAGACCTTGTCTATCAATTCCTTCGGTATTTCTTTATCAGCCATGTTATAGCCCTCCATAAAATATTGTCAGGTAACGATAATAGAACTTGTTACCTCTCAACTGCAATATGCAGTCTCATCCTTCATCGGTAGCTTAAAAGGATAAGTATGGTATTTATAAATATATCGGGAAAAAATAACTATTTAGCTTTCTGAAACGAATATGATTCATTCCGCCGCCTTTGGTGGCGACAAAAGTTACACTCGGCGGAATTTGACTGCCACTAAATTCCGCCTCGAATTT
>CAYVTQ010000060.1:0-8306 GCA_964454865.1 uncultured Methanosarcinales archaeon | reverse complement strand
AAAAATGAAACAAGTTGTTAAGATGTCGTCAGGAAATAATAAAAGGATAAAACATACTGATTGTGATTGGAAAAATTTATAAGCTAACAAAATTTTTGTGAAATAAACTTTATGAGAACTACAACTGCTGATGGCAATGGAAGGATAACTCTTGGGACAGAATACATACATAAATATGGTAAGAGATTTGAGATAATATTAAATCCAAATAACATAGTTTTGGTGCCGATATCAAAGAATTGTACTACTAAATCCAAGAAAACTAAATTGGAAATGGCAATAAAGGAAGATATGGAATGGGCGCTAAATGAAAAATAAATTCCACCTTAATTCTAATACACTAACCTATTTAAATAAACCCAATATTTTTAGGAAATAAGACAATGCTCACCCAAACCCAAATCAGTGAAATAAGAAAAGAATTAGATGAATGCGCAAGGCCGCTGTTCCTGTATGACGACGACCAGGACGGATTGTGCTCTTTCCTGCTTCTGTACAGGTACAAGAGGGAAGGCAGGGGATTCATAATCAAGACCACCCCAAAAATAGATGAAAAATTTATAGATAAGGTCAACACCCTGCAGCCTGACAAGATTTTCATTCTTGACATTGCGATGGTGGAGCAGGAGTTCATTGACGGAGTTAAAGCGCCTGTCGTGTGGATAGACCACCACGAGCCACTTAAGAGGAGCAAGGTGAAATACTACAACCCGAGGCTCAACGGCAAGATGGTGCCGACTACTTACATGTGCTATAAGATAGCGGAAAAAGACCTGTGGATTGCGATGATAGGCTGCGTTGCAGACTGGCACATACCTGATTTTGCCGATGAATTCAGGAAAGAGTTCCCCGATCTGCTTGACAAGCCCTTTAAGGCCCCGGGCGACATAATCTACAAAACCAAACTTGGAAAGCTAATCCAGATGTTCTCATTTTTGCTTAAAGGCAAGACTGAAGATGTGCACAAGTCAATCAAGATTCTCACAAGGATAGAAAATCCGTGGGATATCCTTGAGCCAAAAACACCTGAAGGAAAATTCCTTTACAGGAGGTATGAAAATATCCACAAGCGATTTGAGCCTCTGCAGAAGGAAATAAGCGGGGCTTTTGCCGATTCAAAGGAAAAGCTTGTTGTCTTCAAATATTCAGAAGACAAGACCAGCTTCACCAGCGAGCTTTCAAATGAGATGATATACCTTCATCCGGAAAAAATCATTTTGGTTGCAAGGGAAAAGAACGAGGAGATGAAATGCAGCCTCAGGTCGGCAAAAATAGTCCTGCCGCCATTGGTTAATAAGGCAATGGCGGGGCTGAACGGCTACGGCGGCGGGCATGAGCACGCCTGCGGCATTAATGTTTCAAAATATAACTTCGATGAGTTTGTGGAAAGGTTGGAGAAGCTGATTCAACCCCAGCAGCAATAAATATTTATATATAAAAGCAACATATTTTTAAATCAAGTATAAAAGGTGGTAGAATGCACAGAAATTTAATGGTGATTGGAATTGTAGGTTTGTTTTTGATGCTAAGCGCATGCAGCACGCAGACTGAAATGCCGGTTGCAAAAAGCATGCCTGTTCCGGCGGAGGGAGTAGTTTCAGATAATTCTGCAGAGTCCGTTGTGATTGAAGAGACTGAATCTAAAGGCGCTTTGAAGCAGTTTGAGATGATCGCGAAGCAGTTTGAATTCATGCCCGAGGCTATTGAAGTGGATCAGGGCGACAGGGTAAAAATAAGCTTGACAAGCCTTGATGTAGCCCATGGTTTTGCCATTAATGAATATGGCATAAACGAGAGAATAGTGCCTGGGCAGCCTACGGTGGTTGAATTCACCGCGGACAAGAAAGGGACTTTCACATTTTACTGCTCGGTGATGTGCGGCTCAGGCCACAGAAATATGAGGGGAACATTGATAGTCAAATAGGCAGCATAATTTTTGATTATTTTTTCTTTAATCTTTGTATGGTATTGTAAGCCTTTAGCAAGTCATTTTCACCAACATATATGATCAATTCAGGGGTTCCTGTCAGCAATTCTATTATGTTTATGTTTTCTATTCCGAACTCAGATGCCACATATGCTATTATCCCTTTAGTTTTAGTTGCAGATTCCGGGAAAAACATGTTCATCTCAGCAACATCTTTTTGTATTTTCTTGATTTCACTTGACGTAAAAATATCTTTAATCTTATCTAGGTTAAATTCATCAATGAATATCTTTATCGCAGAAGAGCCTTCCACCAGTTTTAAAGTTTCATTCTTTGCATAGCTTACTTTTGACAGAACTTTCTGAATCTTCTGCAATGTTGAATCTGATTTTTCCAAAGAAACAACTGCTATTTTGTCTTTTGTTGTTATTGTTATGTCCTTAAACAATCTTGCCAAATCGTGAGTCTCTTCTTTTTTAATGCCTATTCTTCTCAGCGCCGTCACTATTGCCTCGATTTGGCCTGTGCTCAGCCCCTCTTTTTTTGCTATATATCCTGCTAACGCCCTTCTGTTTACTAATCCTTTATTCCTTGCTTCCCTGATATCGGGATTCCTGCTGAAGAAGTCCTGCAGCATTAGGTTGATTTGTGTCATTTTCTAATAAAATATGTCAAAAATATATAAAGTTTACTATTTATGGCATTAAATATATATTGCACCATGTTTATCTAATTATTGAAATTCATTCATACTTAAAACGTGGAGGAATAAAAATGACAAAGGGTTTAATGAAATTAATTCCACCTGAAGAAAGGGAAAAATTGGAAGAGAAACTTGGCATTGAAATATGCCCAGTGGCTACTAAAGGAATTAGACATATAGGGTTGTTTGGAGTCTATAAGGGAGCAGAGGAGCAAAGAGTATATGGGTGCAATGAAGGCGGAAGGATAGAACAGTTAGACACAGGTTTACCAGCAGGTATGAACAGGCCATGTTCAATGGAATATGCAAAAAAATGTCCAACCTATAGAGAAGCAAATCTAATTCCGATGATATACTAAATGAATAAAAATAAAACTCAGACACAAAGAAAAGTTAGGTTGCGTAAGGTAATAAGATGTCTCTAACATACTATCTTCAAGGTGTCGCACTTTGCGATGTATTAGAACAGTATGCCCCAATAAGCAAAAGAGACAAGAAAACTCTTGAAGCAAGAGTTGGAAAGCCGCTGCCAACTGGATTAGAGATAAGAGAGATTGTTGTGCCAGCAGGAACAGGCGCATGGCAATTAGATGATGAATATTATATACAGATAAGGCGTTCCGCCAGGGTGGAACAAGAAGATAGGAGATATTTTGATGAACTTGCAAAGACAAATCCGGCATTTGCAAGGCTTTTGGAATAAAATGGGAGATAAAATGAAACTCAACTACACGGAAAAACAAATTGAATACCAAGATGCATTCCAGCTTTACAGGCAGCTGACTGAAGGTGCAGAAATACCTGCTTTATTGATGGAATCAAGAACAAAGAATCTTGCGTATGGCAGGCAGAGCATCATAGCAGCAAATCCAATGCTTAAAATTATCGGGAAAAACGACAGTTTCGGAATTTATGCCTGCTCGCCTGCAGGTAAGGATATTCTCTTGCGCGAGTTTTCCAGTGAAGATTTTCCATTTGCTTCAGAATATAAAAAGGCAGGAGTTCGCAGTGAGTACATTCCTCAAATGCCTCTTGGAATATCTGATACTGCTGTTGTGCATATAGGCGCCATTGAGGGCAGAATCAAAAGAGAATTCAATGCTGAGCAGGTTGAAGAAGACAGAGTGAAAAATGTTGGCATGGGCAAATTTCTGAGGGCGCTGATGGGCAAATTCAAATCAGACAATAAATATGCGGGGCTGTATGGTGCATTTGCATATGATTTCGCAAGAAATTTTGAAAATATAGGGAATAGGCACGAGCAAGAGCCCCGGCATGATTTTTCATTGTTTCTTCCTGCAGATATCTATGTTTTGGATGACATAAGGCAGAAGGCAGTGCACTACAGGCTTAAAGGAGGAGGAAAAACCTTTATGGGAGACACACCCCTGAAGATAGACTCAAATTCCAATGTAAGATATGAAAGCATGGCTGAAGATGAATTTATCCGGAAAGCATCATCAATAAAGTCCGATATAAATGACGGCAGGTTCATGCAGTGCGTTTTGTCAAGATCGGTATCAATGCCGTTAAGGGAGCATCCCATAAGAGCCTATGGTAGACTTAGGGACATCAATCCATCCCCTTACAACTATTTTTTTAATTTTGGCCATGGTGAATTTTTGTATGGCTCTTCCCCTGAAATTCATGCAGTTGTTGAAGATGGCGTAATGAAAATAAGGCCTTTAGCTGGAACAAGAAGGCGCTCAAAAAATCCATTGGAAGATGCAAAATCCAGAATGAGCCTCCAGACCGATCCAAAAGAACTGAGCGAGCATATAATGCTTGTCGACCTTGGAAGGAACGAAGTTTACAGGCTTTGCCTGCCTGAAAGCGTAAAGGTTACTGATGTTTTTACAGTAGAGCAGTATCCTAATCTTTACCACCTTGCCAGTGGAGTGGAAGGCAGGCTGAGAGAAGGATTTGATTCAATTGACGTGCTTCTCACAACAATACCTGCCGGCACATTAAGCGGCGCTCCAAAGCTTGAGGCAATGAGGGCAATAGAGGAATTGGAGACTGCAAGAAGAGGGTTCTATGGCGGCGCTGTCGGCTACCTAACATTCAATGGCGGCTGCAATACAGGGATAACAATAAGGTCTGTCCATGTAAATAATAATATCTCAACAATACAGGCAGGTGCAGGCATTGTCCGCGATTCCATTCCTGAAAATGAGGTTAATGAAACAAACCTCAAGCTGGAAAAACTGATCCAGGTATTGAATGGAGGCTGAAATGAAAATAAACTATATTGACAATTACGATTCATTTGCAAATACAATTGCAGCCTATTTCAGGATGGCAGGAGCTGATGTTGCACATCTGAAAAGCAACTGCAGCCTCGAAACTGCCGTGAAAGGGTCTCCTGACTTGATATTGCTTGGCCCTGGTCCAAATGGCCCGAGAAATGCAGGCAACTATATGGAACTGCTGGACAAATACTATAGGAAATTGCCATTCTTCGGGATTTGCCTCGGATTCCAGGCAATGATGGAATACTTTGGCCAGTCTGTTCAAAGGCTTGGCGACGTCAGGCAGGCTGATGTTCTTCATGGCGCTGCCGTAAGGGTAAGCCATGATGGGAAAGGGATTTTTGAAGGCATAAGCCCGGATGCGGAATTTGCAAGATACAACTCCCTTGGCGTGTACACAGTTCCGGACTGCTTTGAAATAGCAGGAACACAAAATGACGGCACTGGACTAGTAATGGCCGCAAGGCACAAAGTGCTTCCGATAGAAGGAGTGCAGTTTCATCCTGAATCTATTTTGTCTTCTCATGATGATGCAGGAATAAGGATTGTAAAAAATGTTGTAAAAAGATATACAAAATAATTTTCCCTATTCCTTACATTGTATTTTCTATAGGTATATGCTTCAAATCAATCTTCGTCATTGCTTTTCCAATCCGAAAGTATCCGACTGATGATGACACTACATTTCCTGCTATAATGGCTACCCACATTCCAATAATTGGGAAGTTGAATATTTGTGCAGAGACATAGCTGAGGGGGACGGAAATGATGGCAAACTTTATGAAAAATATCCAAAAACCAGGCCACGACCTGCCTATGGCTTGGAATGCATTTGCTTCCACCATCGCTGCTGCAAGAAAGCCGTAGCTTAGCACTACACTCCACATATATGAACCGGCATATGCAGTCACTTCCGGATTGTCTGTGAATATCCTTATGATGCTGCCAGCGAAAATAAAAACCAGTATTCCTAGACTTGTGGCTGCAAGAAAGCTGTATTTAAGCGCCTTGGAAAAGGTCTCTTTGGCGCGTTTGACATTGCCTGCGCCAATATTCTGGCCTATCATCGCCATAGCGCCGAAGCCGAAGCCGACAGCTGGCAGGAACGCAAAAAATTCTACCCTGAATCCAAGGCTAAATGCTATTACTCCCGGCTCCAAAAAGCTTAAAGAGGTAATAAATGTAAGGGCAGCTATGCCAATCGGAAATATTACCTGAGTCAGCGATGCAGGAACTCCGATATTAAGGACGCTTTTCACAGATTCCCATTTAAGCGTGAGATTATGGAAATGAAACCTTATTTTTCTATGTTCGCTGGAGAGCGAACGAATTGCAGTCACTATGAACACTGCCTGTGAAATAAGCGTTGCTATCGCTGCGCCTCCAATACCAATGGCTGGAAATCCAAGCCAGCCAAAGATCATGATAGGGTCTAAGATGACGTTTACCAGTGTTGAGATCGCAAACAGCTTTGTGAGGGTGAATGTATCTCCCTGTGCATTGAAGGCAAACATTATTGCGACAAGAATGAAAAACAAAATCGAGCCGGCAGACGTGATGGTAAAGTATTCGAGTGCTGGGGCAAATATTAGCCCGTTGGCTCCGGAAGCTGCAAGGAGCTCGTTTCGGAATATCAGCGAAACTGCCGTGAAAAATACTCCTGCAATTGCGGCAAGAACAAAAGCCTGCCCAAGAACACGCTCAGCCCCCTTGATATTCTTAGCACCAATGTCCATAGCCATAATAACGCCAGATCCAATTGTGATGCCAAAGCTAAGCGCAATCATCACAAATAATGTAATTTGCGAAATGCTCACTGCTGCTATTGCCTCTGCTGACAGCTTGCTAACCCAGAATGCATCCACAATATTGTAGAGCGTGTAGAAGAAGACTGAAAGCATCATCGGCCAGGCAAGAGACCACAGCTCTTTTGAAATGGCGCCTTTAGTAAGATCCTGCCCTTTCATTTCATTTTCCGCCGATTGCTCTTTTTCCATGAGTTTATCTACATTTTTCTATTTCCTTCAATAAAACTTCGTTTTCCAGCCTCTCCCTTGGCGTCGGCATGATTTGTTTGAACTTAACGATGCCTTCTCCATCAACCAAAAAATAAGCCCTCTCAGAAAATCCTTCCTGCCTCAAAACGCCATAAAGTTTTGAAACTTCCTTGCCAAAATCGCTTAACAGCGGAAAATTCAGCCCTAATTTATCAGAAAATGCCTTATGGCTCCAGTGGCTGTCAACGCTTATTCCCAAAACCTGCACATTCAAATTTTTCAATTCATTCAAATCGTCCTGAAAACACGCAAATTCTGTCGTGCATACAGGGCTGAAGTCAAAAGGATAGAATGCAAGCAAAACCTTCTTTCCGTGAAAGCTGCTCAAAGAAACCTCATTCTGGTCCTGGTCTTTCAGCTTAAAGTCATGCGCTTTTTGTCCGATTTCAACCACTTAATTTCACCCTAGATTTCCAAGTTTAAGAAAGGTTATTAATTTTTATTGATTGGTTTAAGGTTAACCCAAATTTTGTTAATTTTTAATGAAAACTCTCTCCGCATCCGCAAGTGCCATGAGCATTGGGGTTGCTTATCTTGAATCCGGCTCCTGTCAGTCCGTCTGAATAATCAAGCTTTGCGCCTTTAAGCATCGGAAGATAATCTGTGCCTATGACAACCTTTACGCCGTCCTGCTCAAATACCTTATCCTCATTGGTTATATTGTTGTCCAGCTCCAGCGTATACTTGAATCCTGAGCAGCCGCCAGGTATCACTCCAACTCTCAAGGCTGAGCCTTCCTGCTTATTCTCCTTAAGAACTTCGGCAAGCTTTTCAGAAGCATTTTTTGTTATAATAAAATCCTTGCCTTCAGTTGCCCTTCCTTCTATAACTGCTTTGTTTAGTCTCTCAAGAACCGCATCAACTTCCTCATCAGCCATTCCGTGCCCCTTGAAGCCCTGCTCCAAAGTCTCGTCATATGAGACATGGCACCCAACGCAATGAACGCCTGCTTCCTGCAAAGGCTCAATGACTGCAGGATATTTGTCTACCACTTCTCCTATAGTCATATCTTTTGTTATTAAATCCTGAATTTTTGATTCTGCTTTTTGTTCCATTTGCTTCTACCTCCTAAGTTAACAATTGTTAATATGTATAATAACAAGGTATTTAAATGTTTGTTTTATTAGATATAATTATGATAAAGCTCATAGTCAAAAAGCCATGGGGCAGGTTTATACAGTATACTCATAATGAAAAGACTACTGTCAAGATCATAGAAGTCAGACCTTCCGGAATCCTATCGCTCCAGAGCCACAAAAAAAGAAAGGAATTCTGGGTCATTCTGGAAGGCAGTCCTGTTGTGACGGTTGGGAGCATGAAAATGAAGCTGAAAAAGGGCAATGAAGTGGAAATTGCAAGGGGAAAGA
>CAYVTQ010000059.1:0-9146 GCA_964454865.1 uncultured Methanosarcinales archaeon | reverse complement strand
TTTTATAGAAAATTATATATAACCTTAGCATATATTTTCTTATATGGCATGGCTGCTGCTTAATGAGATTTACAGGAAAACTATCCACCTATTGATTCTTCTTGTCCTTTTGGTCTTTACCGCGCTGGAGGAAAGGTACAGCAAGCAGGCTGGGCTGTTCTTTATTACGGGGCTGCTCGGAATACTGCTTATTTTAGAGTACATGAGGCTTGAGCTTGGCTGGAAAATTCCTTTTTTCTCGCATTTCATAAGGCCGAAAGAGGAGCACAGGATCAATGGAGGCGTGTATTTCCTTGCCTCTGCAATTATAACACTCGGGGTTTTTGACTTCAGGATTGCGCTTGCCGCCCTGCTAATGACTACTTTTGGAGATTTGGCGGCATCATTTGCAGGCAAAACAATCGGCAGCTCGCTGATATACAGGAGCAAGACATGGGCAGGATTCATAGCAGAGACTGCTGTTAATCTGATAGTGGGATTTATTGTGCTCAATAACATCTATGTGATTATAGGGATGGCCATTGTAGCAAGCGTTGCGGAGATTTTAGTGGAGGATTTGGACGACAATCTCATAATTCCGGTATTTTCAGGGTTTGCAGGGCAGCTTATCAAGTTCATGCTGTGAGCTGCTCAGTAGAAAATAAAGGCGGCATCAATTTTGTGAGCCTCTTTACCAATCACAGCCAAGCGACAAGGGGGATGTCCCTTGCGGGGAATGTCGCTCTTCTGTAACATAAGAACAAGGCAAACCTGATGCCACCCGACCGAAAGGAGATTTTCTACTGAGCAGCTGTGAGCTTACGGGCGAATTCCTCCAATGTGATTGGCTCGACCGTATCGAACAATGCCTTTAACCCGGCTTTCAGCGAAGAAGGCTCGGTTATCTTATCGTGCGTATAGGGATGCAAAATCCATTTCTTTTCAAGGCTTGAGAAAGGGTTTATGAGATATATGCTCAGGTTTTTGTATTGAACGAGCCTGACCCATTTGGCTATTATTATTCCGAAATTATCCCTTGAGTTTATTGCCGCAATGCCGACATGGGAATCGGCGTTAAATTTTGACAGGAATTTTTCTATCCCGTCCAGCGTTTCAAAAACAAAAAAATGCTGCTTCCTGCCTTCCCTGTAATTTACGACAAAATCAGCTTCGCCGGAATCCTGACCGACTGAATCTATTTTCCTGAATGACAAATCCCTGTTTTTCAGGAAAATCGTTGTCCAATCAGCCAAATAGGATTTAACGGACTGCATTGCCGGATAAATTGAATTCTATTATTTATAATTTTCTTTCCAAAACATTTATATAACAAGTTTGGTTTACTTTACCTGTTTTTAGACGAGAACTATGGCAGACAAAGAGATAAAACTGAAAGTCGCGGAAGCTATACAGGATGATGTAAACAAGGGAATAGTCAGGATAGACTCCGGCTACATGGCAGAGATAGGAATAAAGTCAGGAGACATTGTGGAGATTGAGGGGGAGAGGAAGTCCGTTGCCATAGCTGACAGGGCTTATCCGGGGGACATTGGGCTGAATATAATAAGGATGGACGGCATCATAAGGAAGAATTCCAAGACAAGCATCGGCGAGATTATAAAGGCGAGGAAGGCGCAGATAAAAGAGGCTAAAAAGGTCATAATTGCGCCTGCAAGAAAAGGTATTGTGATAAGGGCTTCTCCGGAAATATTCAAGCAGGGCTTGCTGGGGAGGGCTGTTACAAGAGGGGATATTGTTTCTTTGGGCGGCACCAGAAGAAGGAGAAACACCATGATGGACAGCCCATTCTTTGAGGATGTATTCAGCATTCTTGATGAAAGCATGATGGGAATAGGATTCGGGGACATCAAGTTTGTCGTTGTTGATGCGAACCCAAAGCAGGCAGTCATAATCACAGAATCTACGGAAGTCGTGTTCAATCCAGAGGCTGTTGAATTAAAGGAAGAGGTTGTGCCTGACATAACGTATGAGGACATCGGCGGATTAAGCGAGGAAATAAAGAAGGTAAGGGAGATGGTTGAATTGCCGCTAAAGCATCCTGAAATATTTGAAAGATTAGGCATAGAGGCGCCAAAAGGAGTGCTGCTGCACGGGCCGCCCGGGACAGGGAAGACATTATTGGCGAAAGCGGTTGCCAATGAGACCAACAGCCATTTTATTCTGATTAACGGGCCTGAGATAATGTGTGTCGATGGTGAGACTAAGATACTGACAAATCCAAAAGGCAGCATAAAAGCGAAAGACATTTTCGAAAAGGCAGCTAAGAATGGCAAAATAAGGGGGAATGTTATAAAAGTCGTGGAACTAAAAAATCCTATATTCACATATGGATTTTATAAAAACGAAATTGTCAAAGCCAAAATAACCCACATAACAAAATTAAAGGCACCTTCTTATGAAGTGGAATTTAGCGATGGGAACAGGCTAACTTCCTCCAGTAATCAGCCGTTTTTAGTTTATGACAATGGAAATTTTGAATGGAAGCGTTTGGAAAAATTAAAAGGGGGGGATTTTGTTGTGAAATTAAACGGCATAGAAATCAACGGCAAAAGCCATCAAATCAATTTTTTAGCCCCCAATGCAATAAAGAAAGATGGCAGGCATGCAATTAAAAGCAGAAATTTGTCAAGAAGCAACTGGGTAAAATTGCCTGAAAAGACATCGCCTAATTTGATGGAATTTTTGGGTCTAGTTATGTCAGATGGCAATTTGGACAAGAGGAAAGACAATATCAACTTTTCAAATAATGACCCTACGCTAAGAGAAAGATTCAAAAAATTGGCAAGAGATTTGTTTGGATTGAACAATCTAAAGGAATATAAGGATGGAAGGGTTGTTATTTACTCTAAATTGCTATGTGAATACATCTGCAAATTGGGAATTGACGCAGGCAAAAAAGAGAGCAGAATTCCGCCTTACATGTTCTTGCTGCCTAAGAAAGAGATTGAGTCTTTTGTAAAAGGTTATTTTGATGGTGATGGATGCGTTGCACTAACACATTTTCTGACAAAAAGCAATAAGAAAGCTGTTTATCCAACTCCTAAGATTTTTTGCAAATCTGAGGATTTTTTGCAAGAACTTCAATCATTGATACTATTAAGATTAGGAATTTCAACCAAACTAAACAAGCATAAAACTCCAAAAGGACTAATGCATGAATTAGCGGTTAGAGGGTACGAAGGAAGGAAAAAATTTTTGTCCATTGGCAGCTCTTCTTTAAAGCTGGAGAAGATGCAGAACATAATGCTAAATCAAAAAATAAAAGAATTTGAGAATATACCAATGCCAAGCTATTTGGTAAAATCAATTAGAGAAAAAATGCAATACAAAGATTTTAGAAATAATGATTATTATCCGTACGGAAAGGGAAAATTCACAAGATACTCATTAAATAAACTTTTTAGATTAGCTGAGGAACATGGGATTGTTGATAGTAATGTAGCTAAAGAATATAAGCTACTAAACAGGAAAGATATAGGGTGGGAAAAAATAAAAAAAATAAATTTTGTAGGGGAAAAAGAGTTATACGACTTCACTGCTGACAAAGACAGCTTCACAACTCAAAATTTGTTACTACTACACAATTCTAAATATTATGGACAGAGCGAAGAAAACTTAAGGAAGAAATTTGAGGAAGCCGAAAAAAACGCCCCTTCAATCATATTCATTGATGAAATTGATGCAATTGCCTCTAAAAGAGAGGAAACAAGGGGAGAAGTTGAAAGGAGAGTAGTTGCGCAGATGCTTGCCCTTATGGACGGATTAAAGAGCAGGGGCAAGGTTGTTGTGATAGCTGCAACTAACGTTCCGAATATCCTTGATCCTGCATTGAGAAGGCCGGGAAGATTTGACAGGGAAATAGAGATTGGGGTGCCGGGCAAGGAAGGCAGGCTGAACATACTGAAGATTCACACAAGGAATATGCCGCTGGCAAAGAATGTCAGTCTGAAGGAGCTTTCTGAGATTACTCACGGATTTGTCGGCGCTGATGTGTCCTCTTTGGCAAAAGAGGCTGCAATGATTGTGTTGAGGAGAGTGCTGCCTGATTTAAGATTAAAGGAAGATGAGCCTATTCCAAAGGAAGTGCTTGAGAAGCTTAAAATAGGGCAGAGCGATTTCAAGGAGGCGCTGAAAGTAGTAAGGCCTTCTGCTTTGAGGGAAGTGCTTGTTGAGATTCCAAATGTAAAATGGACAGACATCGGCGGATTGGACGAGGTAAAGCAGGAGCTCAAAGAGGCAGTTGAATGGCCATTGAAGCACCCAGAGTCGTTCAAAAGGCTGGGAGTAAGGCCGCCGAAAGGCATCTTGATTTATGGGCCTCCGGGAACCGGGAAGACGCTATTGGCAAAGGCGGTTGCCAATGAGAGCGAGGCTAATTTCATACTTGTAAAAGGGCCTGAGCTGCTCTCGAAATGGGTCGGGGAGAGCGAGAAGGCAGTAAGGGAGATTTTCAAGAAGGCAAGGCAGGTGAGCCCGACTATAATATTTTTTGATGAAGTTGATTCATTAGCGCCAAGAAGATCTGGTGATTCTGACAATCATGTAAGCGAGAGAGTGGTCAACCAGCTGCTGACTGAGATAGACGGCTTAGTGGATATGCATGATGTTCTAATTATAGGGGCCACAAACAGGCCCGATATTGTTGATACTGCTTTGCTGAGGCCGGGAAGGTTTGACAGGATTATATTGACGCCTGCGCCTGACGAGAATGCAAGGCTCGAGATCTTCAAGGTGCATACAAAGGGAATGCCTTTGAAGGATGTGGATCTTGAGGAGATGGCAAAGAAGACAGAAGGGTATGCAGGAGCTGACCTTGAAGCAGTGTGCAGGGAAGCTGCAATACTTGCATTAAGGGAAGACATTGATTCGAAAGAAGTCACTTTGAAGCATTTTGAGAAGTCTCTCCAGAAAGTAAGGCCAAGCGTCTCAAAGGAAATAGCCAAGGCTTATGAGGACATTAGGGAGTTCTTTTCCTCGGCAAAAGGTAAGCAGATGATTGAGGAGAAGCCGGCTTATATGGGGTAAACTTAACAAAACCTTTAAATAAAATCTTGTTTATTTTTTCTTCATGGATGCAGAATATGGCGACAATGTCAAGGTAGTAACAAAGGACAGGGCTTATGAAGGAATTCTGATGCCAAGGCCTGAGATTCTTGATGAGAACTTTGTGGTTTTGAAACTGGATAATGGCTATAATATAGGGATTGATAAAAAGAAAATCCAGAAAATAGAGGTCTCAAAAAAATACCAGAAGAAAAAAGAGGTTAAGCCGAAATTGAAGCACAGCAAAGGGCTACCAACTGTGCCGATAATATCATTCGGGGGAACTATCTCTTCAAAGATAGATTACAAGACGGGAGGGGTTTATGCCGATTATACGGCAGAGGATTTTGCCCAAATGATGCCTGAGCTTTCGGATATTGCCAACATAAAAGCTGAGAAGGCCCTGTCAATAATGAGCGAGGACTTGAGTCCGGAAGACTGGAGCGCAATGGCAAGGAGGATCGCTTTAGACCTTAATGACAAGGAGGTGGCCGGAGTTGTCGCGACACACGGCACGGACACGCTGCATTTCTCGACTGCCGCAATGTCATTTTTTCTGAGAAACCTGAACAAGCCTGTTGTCTTTACAGCATCTCAAAGGAGCATTGACAGAGGCAGTTCTGATGCCTTTATGAATTTAATCTGCGCAGTAAATGCTGCTGCAAAGTTTGACGGGGCTGAAGTTGTTACTTGTCTGCATGGAACTAACAATGATGACTACTGTATTTTGAACAGAGGCGCCAGAGTCAGAAAAATGCACACAAGCAGGAGGGATGCATTCAGGCCGATAAATGAGCTGCCATTGGCAAAGATAACACAAGATGGCAATATTGAAATTTTAAACAATAATTACAAGAAGAAAATCAATAATCAAAATAACAATTCTAATAATAAGAATAATAAAGAAAATAACGGAAAAGTGGTTGTTGATGATGTTTTTGAGCCGAAAACAGGGCTGGTCTATGTGTATCCGGGAATAAATCCGGAAATCCTTGATTTTTATATAGAGAAAAAATACAAAGGCATTGTTATAGCTGCCACAGCATTAGGGCATGTTGCAACTGTAAATCCAAAATACTCGCTGATGGAAAAAATTGAAAAGCTTATTCAGAACGGCATTGCTGTCGTGATTTCTTCGCAGACCATATACGGCAGGACACATCCTTATGTCTATACTAATCTGAGGAAACTTTCAATGCAGCTGAAATGCATTTTTGCAGAAGACATGCTGCCGGAAACAGCTTATGTAAAGCTTGGCTGGGTTTTGGGGCATACCAATAAACTTGAGGAAGTCAGGAAGATGATGCTTACAAATTATGCAGGAGAGATAACTGAAAGAAGCGACGTGAATACTTTTTTGGTGTAAAATGGAAACTATAAAATCCAAAAAATTTATCCTGAGGCCTTTCAGGAAAGGAGATGAAGAATCATTAAGAAAGAACATTGATGACAGGAATATCTACAAGCACACCATCAGGATACCTTTTCCGTACAGATTAAAAGATGCAAAAGAGTGGGTAAGATGCTGCATAAGCTCCGCAAAGAAAAGGCAGAAAAATTCTGTAAATTTTGCAATATCCGCAGATGATGAAGTCATTGGGGGTATAGGATTTGACCAGATACACCAGCACAAGGCTGAAATTGGGTATTGGCTTGGAAAAAAATACTGGAATAGTGGAATTATGACAAAAGCAGCAGGATTGGCTACGGAGTTTGGATTTAACAGGCTAAAATTAAGAAGAATTTCAGCTTATGTGTTCTTAAAAAATAATGCTTCTGCAAGGGTTTTGGAGAAGAACGGCTACAGGAAGGAAGGATTATTAAAAAAATATCATTTTAAAGACGGAAAATATATTGATGCCATGCTGTATGCCAAAGTGAGGTAAAATGGAAATTGACTACAACAAGCTGGGCTTCAGATGCGGCCTTGAGATTCACCAGCAGCTTTCTGGAAAGAAACTATTCTGCAGCTGCCCTACTTTGAATTCTGACAAGGAAGCTGACATTCATGTAGAAAGGAGATTAAAATCTGTTGCTGGAGAGACTGGAGAGAAAGACGCGGCTGCCGAGTTTGAGATGCTAAAAAACAGGAAGTTCATTTATGAGAGCAGTTCAGAAGATACATGCCTTGTGGAATATGACGAAGAGCCGCCGCATGAGATCAACAGGGAGGCGCTTGAGACTGCAATTAAAATTGCGCTGCTGCTGGATGCCAAAATTGTTGACGAGATACAGGTGATGAGAAAGACTGTTGTGGACGGCAGCAATGTATCCGGGTTTCAAAGGACTGCGCTGGTTGCGGTTGACGGGTTTATTGAGACTTCAATGGGGAAAATACATATTCCAACCATCTGCATCGAGGAAGAGGCGGCGCAGAAATTGGAGGAGAAAGAAGGCTTTGTCAGGTATAAGCTTGACAGGCTTGGAATCCCCCTTATAGAGATTGCGACTTCTGCAGACATAAAAAGCCCGGAGCATGCAAAAGAGGCGGCAGCATACCTGGGGATGGCGCTGAGAAGCGTTGAAGGCGTTAAAAGAGGGCTCGGCACAATAAGGCAGGATGTGAATATTTCCATTGAGAAGGGGGCAAGGACAGAAGTTAAGGGATTCCAGGATCTGAAGAGCATTCCAAAAGTCATCGAATATGAAGTCAAAAGGCAGGCTGAGGCGATTAAGCACGGCGAAAAGCTTGAGAAAGAAGTGAGGAAGGCTGATGCTGATTTTACCACCTCATTTTTAAGGCCGCTGCCAGGGGCTGCAAGGCTTTATCCGGAGACTGATGTTGTCCCTGCAAAAATCTCTTCTGAGAAGATTGAGAATCTAAGGAAAGAGCTGCCGTCATTGCTGGCTGACAAAATAGCGGATTTTGAGAAGAAATTCGGACTGAGCAGGGAAATTGCAAAAGAGGTTGTTGACAGCGGCATTTTCACGGAATTGGCTGAGAAACTGAAGAATATCGAGCCCGGCTTTATTGCGCATGCCATTGTTAATATTCCAAAGGAGCTGAGAAAAAGGTACGAGCTTGACGCTTCAAAATTAACGAATAAGGATTTTGAAGAGGTTCTGGGACATTTGGACAAGGGCAAGATAACAAAAGAGGCTGTAATCGAAGTTTTTGCAGAGATGATAAAAGGCAATAAAATTGACTTGAAAAAGTATGCTCCTGTTGCTGAAGACGACATTGAGAACGAGATTAAAAAAATTGTTGATTCTAAGCCCGGGCTGAACATAAGCGCCTACATGGGATTAGTTATGGTAAAATACAGGGGGAAGATTGAAGGGAAGAAAGTGATGGAAATTTTAAAGAAAATCATAAAATAGCGTTAAAATATCACTTAAAACTTTGTTTTAATACTTAAACAATAAGTTGTTATAAATGCACGTTAACTAGTTCTTGCTGAGAAGGAAAGTTTTTCACCCTCTTTTCTTTCCTTCTTAATTAAAAAAAGTTTATAAAGGAGGACTGCAATGAATGGAGGTGAAAGCATGGCAAAAGGAAAAGGCAAAGGATGCGGCTGCTGAATGCAGCCATTTTTTATTTTTGCAATAAGCAATGATGGAGGTGTTAAGAATGGCAATGACGTGCCCAATTCAAGGATGCCACAGCACAGGAATGTGCAAGCACAAAATTATGATGATGGCAGTAGTGGTTATAGTAATAATAGTTACTGCAGTATACCTATTAAGGTAGTTTCAGCCTTGCTGCAGGCTTAATTAGCAAATTAAATGGAGTTGATCAGAATGGAAAAAAGTTCAAGTAAAGCAAAGGAAACAATAAAAAGCGAACCAAAAGTCAAGATATACACAACCAGCACGTGCCCGTGGTGCATGAAGACCAAGGAATTCTTCAAGGAAAACAATGTTAAGTACGAGGAAGCCAATGTCGGCACAAATGAGGAAGCCAGAAACGAGATGTTCCAGAAATCCGGGCAAATGGGAGTTCCTGTTGTTGATGTTAATGGAACCATCATAGTGGGCTTCGACAAGAATGCCCTCAAAAAGGCGCTTGGCATTTGAAAACATGTATGACACAATTATCATTGGCGCCGGATGTGCAGGCCTTGCTGCAGCAATGTACGCTGGAAGGCTGAATATGAAAACCC
>CAYVTQ010000058.1:0-9326 GCA_964454865.1 uncultured Methanosarcinales archaeon | reverse complement strand
AATTTTTGAAGATGCTCGCAAATGAAGATGCCAAACCTACTTTTTACACAAAGCCGGTTTTAAGCTTCTTAAGGCCGCACTTTTGCCCTTTCCATTAGCGGTCCATAATACTTATTTATGACATCATTTACA
This sequence comes from uncultured Methanosarcinales archaeon, assembly GCA_964454865.1. GTDB lineage: Archaea > Nanobdellota > Nanobdellia > Woesearchaeales > GW2011-AR4 > JACOZO01. Next base: position 9,194 of record CAYVTQ010000058.1, on the reverse strand, counting down.
AAGACTGTTGTTTCACTGAAATCTTGCCATTTAACTCTTTGAGTAGAGCCAGACTCATATTCCATGTTGCCTTCTCCGGAATTGTAGCCGCCGGCAATGTTATCAAGCCCCTCCTTCAAGTTATGATCTCTTTGGTAATCCATTAGTATTCCAATATATCTAACACCGCAGTCAATATTAGTTTCTTCATCCACTGCCCAATTGCTTCCACAGCCAATCCTTCTTGCAGTTGGAGGCGTTATCTGCATCAACCCTATTGCGCCTGCGCTGCTTCTAGCTACTGCGCCGCTTCTGTCCCTCATATTCCAGCTGCTCTCGCGCTGAATGATGGATTTCACAAAGAAATAGTTGATATTGTATTTTTCTGCTATTCGGAGGACAATAGTGGACAATCTTACTTCATTATCATTTTTACCATTTATAAAAATTTTCTCGTATACATCAGCAGGAATGCTGTCATCATACTCATAGTCAAGCAGCCTGGCTCCTGGCACATATTCAACAGGAGGAGGCAGAGGAATTTCTTCAGTTTCTTTATACACATTTATTGCCAAAAGCCTCTCGGCAGGAGTTCCGTCCACAGTTCCCGGGAATCTTGCTATGTTGTTGAAGTCGCAGTCATCTGCGCCGGAAGGCTCTTTGACATCAGGCTTCACATTGAACACCTGAAGGCGCACATTTTTTACCTGTGATCTCAATTGAGTAGCGTCTGCTGTTTTCTTTCCAACCATTATTCTTGCCGAAGTTGGATTTCTCTTTTGCCCGTATTCTGTCTGCAGGTTCATTCTTGTAATAAGCACATTAACTCCTTCTTTTTGCACCTCAATTCCTTGCGGAGTCAGGGAAATCCCCTTTATGCCCTGCAATTGTGAAATTTTTGTGTAGCCGCTGGTTATTGAAGGGATTGAGATTTCGTCAGGGCTTGTGCCGGAAATGACTATTCCTTCTTCACCCGCATCCTTGCTCACATCCTTATAGTCTATATCAATGTATACATCATTAATATTGTTAGCTTCCTTCAGCTCGACGCTTATATGCTCCGGAAATTGTATCGGGCTTTGCGCAGAGATGTCCATGTAGCTTGTCAGGTCTATTTTCTGCCGGAATGGATTTTCAGAAAACAGATAGACCAAGTCCGAAGTGGGCTTTGAAGTGGGAGTGATTGAAACTTTCAGGCATTTATATTTTCCCACATTTGATATTTCAGGCTCTATCTCAAGCGTTAGGCCGTCTTTAAGCTCTGCCACGGAAACATCAGGAGATGAGTGGGGAGAGCCGCCAATATACATTCCAACTCTTAAAATCTGGGCAGTCCCAAACGGCTCGAATTGAATTTGAGGCTCGCATTTGAACCTGCCTTCGGCAGCGTCAAAGCCGCAGTCAAGGATATCTCTTCCCGTGACATCCCTAATCGGGAAATACCATATTCCCTCCTTATTGCCATTTGTGTAGCCCGGAGGGAAGCACTTGTCCCTCAGCTCAGGGGTTATCCTTACATCGGGCCTAAGCTCAAATTTTATATGGTCATATCTGCGGGTGCTTGGGGGCAGCACTAGCCTGTAGCTTTCATCTTCTGCATCATTCTGCTGCAGCCTCCTTCCTGACCTAAACAGCTGCAAGCTCTCCTCAGGCTGCCTCAGGCAGTCGCAGTTGGAGCCTTCCAAATCCCCCTGCCTTGTGCAGTCTATCTGGTTGGGATAAAGATTCTGCTCTTTCTGCCCTACGCATGACAGGTATACATTGTAGTCAATCTCGCAGCCCGGATTTATGAAATAGCCTGTCCTGTACTCATAAGTTGCCTGCCCGGTAGCAGGGTCCATTGCCAAGTAAGTTCTTTTTGGATCGACAGCCTGGACAAATGACGCAAACGGCGTTGTATATGACAAATCTACAATAGTATCCAATCCAAAATTCCAGTCATAGCCGAAAGCGCCCATGCAGATCTTCCTTGCAACAGAGCCCTGGCTCAATCCCAAAAATTGGTTCAGCTCAGCGTTGTTATACTCGCTGTCAAATCCCTTTTGAACGTCGGAAACAGCCCCTTCCAATGCTTCTGTGAAGATTCCGGCTTTTTCCAGCCTGCCTGAGCCTTTATCAGGATCAACTGCAGAATATTCGTAAGGGGCGCATTTCTTTGATGTGAAAGCCTTGACAACCTGCCACATCAAGCCGCACAGCTGCTGGCTGAAAAGCTCTTTGCATGCCCCTGTATCAACTTTCCCGTTTGCCTTGACCTGCCTGAGGCATGCGCTCATGCTTTCCATCATATTGGACATGAACCTTAGCCTGTTGCTTATCTGGCTCAATGCGGCGCATTGGAATGCCGCCTCATGCTGCGTGGCAGGATCTATAACTGCTGACTCTGTTTCCCTTCCCAAAAGCTTCAGGAACTGGTTGTTCTGGCCGAAGCAGGCGGAGAAATCCCTTCCTGCAATATACTTGCTGGGATTGTAGTTTATCCTCTTATCGCCTGAATCATCTGTCTTGAAGCCAAGTGAGTAATAGCGGTAGCTGAAATCAATATCGCTGTAATCATAATCATTTTTGGCAGCCGGAGGGGATTTGCCGGAATTGGACTTAGATTCATGCAAAAACTTGCCTGAGCCGCCTAAAGTGTCCTTAGGGGCGAAATATTTTTTGTCTCCTGCATCGCCTGTTTTTCCCACAACGCAGCAGCAAGCCATTCCGGTGTTTGGATCAGGAGAAACTGCCCGGGGATTATTTTTTGCCGGGTCATAGAAACAGTCCTGCTCAGCATAGCCTTCTATCGAAACTTTATATTGCTTTGGCTCAAATCTTTCTCCAAGGAAATTTAAAGCGCCTCCCTGATTTTTTTCTGCATTCTGGATGAGGTTGCGGCAATCGGCAATTTTCAAGCAGGCCCCCTTAACTTGTTTTTTATCTCCGCTCTTTTCTTTAACTTCAAATCCATCTTTAATAGGAACTAATTCAACGTCGCTCGTTTTAACAGTGTCTCCGCATAAATCAGAGCATTTTCCCGGCAAAGGAAGCATATAATTATTATCATTTACCTTTATTGCATATTTAGTTTTATATTGGACTTTTCCCTCAATCAAGTTTAATTCATAGATATTAGCGCCCTGATGCTTAGGAAACTTACCTATTGAATATAATCCGCCTTGTCCTCCTTGCTCAGTTATCCTAATACATCTTAAATCGGGGTCGTTGCCTCTTGTTGTGAATTCACTAAATCTAGCATCCCTGCACCTTGCAGCCTGCACTTGAGTTCCTTTGATATTTACATCACTAGGGCAACCAACATTGTTTTTTAATTTGTCCATTATTTGATCTGTGGTTGCTGTTTCCGTCCATTTTGCAGGAGCCTGCCTGCCAAGCAGCCTGTCGCAGCTGAACCTGAAAGCCTGATATGCCTTCTCTTCTGCCTGCCACGCGTCATACACTCTTTTGAAGCATCTCTTTAAATCAGGATCTGTAACATCCCTTAAAGTTCCCCTGAAGCTAAGAATGCCTTTTGCCTGTATGCCTTTTACCAAAGACTCGCAATATGCTTTGTCTTGGGGGTTTTGCCACAGATTCAAGTCAACAAAAGACAGAGGATTGGATTTTCTAACCAAAGGGTTAAGCTTCAATTCCTCAACGACCTCGACATACCTCCTGTAAGCGCTTGTGAAGAATCTCGCGACGCTTGAGCCGAGGCAGCCTGCTCCGGCAATTCTTGATGCCGCCCTTAAGCCGCTGTTTGCCTTCTGCAATGTATCAGAGCCTTCATCAAGGTAATTCACAAAATCTGTAAGAAGCCAGTCAGGAAGAACATGCTGCGGATTGATCCATTGGTCATCAAGTGAGTAGGAAACCTGCTCGCATGAAGTCTGATACTGTGTTTTTCCGTCCTTTACATAGGACACAGTAATGATGAAAGGGAAAGTGACCTCTTTTCCAAACGCTTTGAAGTAATCCTTCCATTTTTCCGGTGTTTCGGTTGGAAGCTGTATTGGGGAAAGCTGTATGGAGTGGTAGGACATCGTGCCCTGGGAGTTTACCCTTGCAGGGCTGCCCATGCTGCCAAGCAGTGCGCACGCCCTCTCATATCTTTCATCCACATTTCCGGCAGTATTTCCGCATGCAGCCGCCAAGCTCGCTCCAGTCACTCTTGCATTCGCAGAACCCTTATAATCATATTTTAAGTAGAAATAAATTGATTCTGAGCCTTCCTGTATTCTCTCCGGGCTTAATGCAAAAGGGCTTTGGTATTGCGTCAATGGAGTTATAGCCCAGTCAAACTCTCCTGCTGAGCATGTCCCTATGTTGATATTCCTTCTTTGCTTTGATACCAGCCCTATCTGGTCTTTTGCCACGATAAAAAGCACGGCAGAGTTTTGGAATTGGATAGTTGCCTGTCCTTTGTTAAATGATGTTCCGGGAACCTGCGTTGCCCCTCCAGCTATGGAAAGGAAAGGTGTCAAGTCCACAAGCATTTCAAAGTTTCCCTGGGCGTCTGCCTTTGTTTTTTCCTGTGACCCTTCCTTGCAGACCCTTGTTCCGCTGCATGCTGCATCAATATCCGGCTTTATAAGCTCATGGAACTGATTTGGTATTCCCCTTATCTCAAAGGAACCCTGCTGCTGTTGCTGCTGGGCAAACTGGGGATTTATCTGCGCCAGCACAGTCACAACAAACAAGCTGACTTCCGCATTTGGCTCTGTCTTTCCCCTAACTTTTATCCTATTAGCGACATTCTCGAAAAAAGTCGTTCCGTCATCAGGGGCAAGTATTTCAATCAGTGGCGGGGTGTTGTCAACTACAATCTCCCTTAATATAGGAACTATAGCATTGCCGGCTTTATCCTCAGCTTCTATTGTTATTCTATATTTTCCGTCGCCAAAATTAAGGGGCACTGAAATCGGGAAGCTAGTAGAGGTTATTACATTCTTTGAAGAAGGGATTTCTTTTTTGGCGTCTATGCTTTCAGGAGGGGGTATCTTAACGCCGTTTGCCAGAGTATTGACGACAGCGGAATTGGATTTCTGGCCTTCGACACCATATTTGTTGATAGCAGAAACCTCATAAGTATACTGCTGGCTTGCGTTGACTTTTATGTCGTCATAACTAACCTGCGTTGGATTGCTTATAACATCCATGGGGCCGACGTCAGAGCGGTAAATGATATACCCTTTGAAATCCTGGATATCCATAGGGCTCCATTGAAGCGAGACTTTGTTGGATTCCACCTTTACTGCCTTCAAGCCGCTCATTTTAGGCGGCACAATGCCTGCCTGCTGGTATTCCACAGTCACCTTGATGGATACTTCCTCGTCGACAGAGCCTTCCAGCACAATCTGGCTTTCTTTTGTCGATTTGGGAGGCTCTTTTTCCTGAGGAATGACAATGCTGGGCCTTGTTTTATCCACAACAATGCTGAAGGTTATCTCTTTTTTTGTCCCGGCAGGATCCTCTGCTGATAAGATAATCAGATTGTTTTCCTTATCAAGCCTCACTCCTAAAAATGAGTAGGAGCCGCCTTGAGTGTCGGCAGTCTCAGCGTAAGGAATGTCAAGATTATTGACTTTGAGAGAAACTTTTGAGCCTGCCTCAATATCACCTGTTATATCTATGGCATCGGAAGGATAGTAGATTGTCTGCTGCTCTTTTGCCGGGTCAAATTTGGGCATTTTAACTGTAAAGGGGGTTACTTCCTTGTCTTCAATTGTTGTGAAAGCCTGCTCCGATGAAGTTATACAATCCGCTTCTGCCTTGCATGATTTTGCAGCATATCTGTATTGGGTATTGCTTTTTAGCCCTGTAAGGATAATGCTGTGCTGCGCCACTTTCTTATCATCTTTCTGGGATTTTTCAGCTGAAGCGGCAATGCCGTAATTTACAGTTGAATCGGACTCCTCGTCTGTGCTCCATGAAATTTTGGCAGAAGCTGCATTTATATCTGCTGCTGCCGGAGCGCTTGTTATGCTAAATGCCTCTGCTGCTGACGTGAGCAGCACTGCAAGTACAAAAACCGCCGAAATTTTTTTTGATAATCCGCAAGTTTTCATTTTTCCTACTTTAATGCCGGCTGCAGCATCAATTCGTCCTTCAGCCTGCCTGAAAAGTACTCAAGATTGCCCAAAAATGCATTCCTCTCCTCTTCCTGCTCCTCAGCTGTCAATTCAGTGTTGGGAAAGAAATCAATGGCATAAAGCTCGATGTCATCCTTATTTTGGACGTCCTGCCTTCTCACAAGCCATTCCCCTTCAAAGCCTCCCTTCGGCTCATTTGTTGCCTTGTCAACAAGATAAACTGCAACCTTGTAGTTTCTGTCCGAATTTTTAATCAGGGCAAGGGCTGCTTCGCTCGTTTCCTGAGGGTACACGCCATATGTTTCATAGTCGGACTGCGTGTCCTGTATTGTGATGGCTGCATTCATATCAGGGCTGTCTGCGACATCTGTTTTTGTTGAGATGTCAAATGTGTATTTATCCCTGTTGTCATCTGCAAGCTTTGCAAATAATTGATTTTGGGGCTTCACAAGCTGTATTTTGTAAACCTTGTAAGATGTCCATTTTCCGGCATTTTCGTCGAATTTTCCGAAGGATTTAAGCCCGATAAGGTTGATGTTTATTGAAGGGCCAGGAGTATTGTGCGTTGTGATTCCCACGGTGACATTTTCCCTGTATCCTTCTTTTGATGTTCTTATTATGCCGCCTCCGGCGCCGCAGTATGGGAACTGCTTCTCAAGCCTTGCTACAGTCTCGCTTGGGTCGACAAATTCCGTTTTCCCCATGCCGCACACAAATTTTCCGCAGGCAAATTCTATGTCAACCCCCGCAACCCCTTTTCCGCTTGCGTCTCTTGTATTGACAACTGTCTTTGCCCTTTGCAAATCGCCTTTGCAGTATTCATCATCGCTTATCCTTTCAGATTCCTCAAATGGGGAAAGAGCGGATGACTGCCTGTCTACCTGGCTGCTCCTGATTGAGACCTTGAACGGAAAATTAAAGATGTATGCCTTGTTTTTCGGCGTCTGCCTGTCAAAGATAGATACCATGACAGAATAGGAAACATCGTAAGTGAATTTCCACACATTCATGCAGAAAAACTTCAGCAGCTTTGCCTCTTTCTGCGCGTTCGAAACAAGATAGGGGCCGTCTCTTGGCCTTGCCTCCATCTGCAGCGGCCAGTTGTCGTATCTGAATGAGACTTCCATATTCCGGTATTTCTGCCCGGGATTTACATCAACTTCCCAAAGGTAATGCTTGCTGTAATAGGAGCTTTCGTAAGTGTTGTCGTAATTAATCGGAGGCTCGCCGGCTTCCCGCTTGCACAGCCTATGGCTTTGAAATTCCCTGGATGCGCATGGGTTGGGAACAAAGGTCTTCATGTCTATATCTGTTCCGAGAACTTTGACGTAAGGCAGATTGACCCTCAAAAGCTCCTGCAGCCTTGTTTTTGCATCGGAGAATTTCCATTTTTTTGTCCCGCAGCTGAATTCAAACCAATCGAGGGGAATATATTTTTCCCTGTCCAGCCCCATAAGGTCTATGGTTCTCCTCTCCAGGAAAAAGCCGTTGATCTGCCTTTCCATTATCGCCCTGGCAAGCTCATATGCCCTTCTGAACCTAGTATTGGAATTGTAATAGAAATTTTTTAGGGTTATTTTTTCGTCATTCAATTTTGACATTGCCTCTATCTCGTAATCGACATCAACGCTGACATCCTCCTCATTGAAAGAGACCATAACATCCATCTCTCTCTTAGAGTTAACGGCAAACTGGCTTTCAAGCGCCCTGAAATTATCGAGGCATGCTGTTGCATTTGATCGTATGAATTTCTCAAGCTGAATTTTTATTTCTCCCAATTCCGGCATAAATTTGGATTTACCGCCTTCATACCACCAGTACGGCATCTTTATATCCGACTGAGGGGGGGAAGGGAGATGAGTTCTTGGATTGGTCAGAATTTCCGGATCATAATCCATGTAGCCCCCTGTCAATCCCAATACCTGCAGGCCCTCCTCGGTCTTCTGCTTTATGCACTCGTCAACAAAAACAACAACGGGCTCAAACTCCTTGGGAACTTTTGTCTGCCTTTCCTTCAGCACAGTCAGCGTTGAGAAATAGTATAGTCCTCCAAATAGTATTATTGCCGCAAGTATTAGGAATATCGCTGCCTGCCCTCTCTTTTCAAATCCTCTTTTTTTCAATGCCATTCTTAATAACCCTTTTATTTATAATTTTAATGTTTTATTTTTTCCTGAAAGCCTTAAGGTCTATCCTGCTTAAATCTATCTCGACATAATCTTCCTCGGTAAGATTGAGAATCTTTACAATATCAGCAGGTATCCTGACAACAAGCCCGCCTGCAGTCTTTATAACTTTTTTAGTGTATTTCATATATAAAAAATATATATTTAATATTTTATTATAGTTTTTAAATAGTTATTTCAGATAGTATTTATATATAAAGATTGTGGTTTTCGTGTGTTTGCTAAAAATGAGCTAAAAAAACGCTTCACTTTCGAAAGGTTTATAAATTAGTTTTAGAGAATAGTGAATTAAATAAAAAAGAGGTAATGAAATGAGGCATTCTAGCTCCAAAAAGGCAGATTTAAGCTTATCTACAAACGCTATTGTCATTCTTATTTTGGCCATAACAATTCTTGGACTAGGCCTTACTTTCGTCAGAGGGCTTTTCAAGCAGGCTGAGAGCAAGATTACAGAGGTTACATCTTCTACAGAGCTGGCAAATCCGCCTACGAGCGATAATCCGTTGACAACTACGCCTGGGCAATTGGAAGTGAGGTCAGGAAAAACCGGTAAAATTGTAGTTGCTTATTTAAATACAAACGCAGACGCAAGTTGTGTTTTAAGCAAAGATAAAACTGGAGGAGAGGATCCTGCCATAGTAACTGTGAGTTCAGGCCCCGTCCCAGTTAAAAATGATAGGATTGGTGTCTGGACAGCAGCTGTAAAAGGGAATAGTGAAGGTACGGGAATTTATACATTTACAATGATATGCGGCAGCGATACAGCAAAGAAAGACGTGGTAATATCGGTGACTAAATGATAAAATCCAAAAAGGCAGATTTAAGCTTATCTACAAACGCTATTGTAATTCTTATTTTAGCAATTACTATCTTAGGATTGGGCTTGACATTTGTAAGAGGATTGTTCAAGCAGGCTGAGAGCAAGATTACAGAGGTTACATCTTCTACAGAGTTG
>CAYVTQ010000057.1:3716-9458 GCA_964454865.1 uncultured Methanosarcinales archaeon | reverse complement strand
ATAGTTTTACCGGTTGAAGCGCCAAGAACGGCTTTTCCCAATGTTTGTGGCCAATAGGAGTCTGTTTTTCTATCATACATAACAAGCTCTGAATTGTAAAGCTTGCCAGAAACTCCGAATTCAACCGGCTCGTTGCCTATTTCCCTTATAAAAGCAATTCCTGTAAAGCAAAGGGGGCAATATGTAACTAATATCGGGTCATTTTGAATAAAATCATTTACAATTTCGTGATATACAAGAATCCTAAATGGGTAAAATCTTGCTTCATTTTTATAAAATATCCCCAGACCAAGCTCTTCATCGGAGAGCCAATCAGCTTTACTCGCTGGAATAAATTTTGGATTATCAATAGAAGGAATGCCATCTTTTCCAGGCCCTCCTGACAAGAATTTATTTGGGTGAATTATATATTTTGTGCCATCAGGCAATGTCTTGATTTCTTGAGTCTTTAAATTTGCTGACGCGCTGCCTTTTAAACCCATTTTAGCTATTTTTTCATTTATTTCCTCGCTTGTCAATGGGCCGAATTTCTTGTCAATGATCTTTCCATTTGAATCTATAAAATAAGTAACTGGCTGGGTGAATACATTGTACATGTCCTTGACTTGGGCATTTGGATCCATTAATATAGGAAATGTTATGCCAAGTTTTTTCACAAACAATTCCGCATTTTCCCTGCTTTCCTGCAAATTCACCCCTATAACAACTAAGCTGCCTGGGTTTTCTGTGTATATTCTCTGGAATTCCGGCATCTCTTCCCTGCAAGGCGGGCACCAAGAAGCCCAGAAATTCAATACAACATTTTTGCCCCTGAAATCGCTTAATTTGACATTATTTCCCGATAAATCTTTTAATTCAAAATCAGGGGCTGTTTTGCCGATGCTTATTCCTACATTTTTATCGCCATTCGGAATTGAGCTTTGTTTCGGTTTCCTTAATTCTATTACTCCTATTGATACTACTATTATAGCTATTATTGCAATGAATATGTAATGGTTCTTTTGAAGCTTCATTTTGAATACCTCATACTTTATACATTAAAAAGATTTTGTAACGGGGTGAAATTTGATATCAGGCTTAAAGTGTTTGTGAATATCATAATGCCCAAAATAACCAATAGTATTCCAAAGGCTGTGTTGATGTAATTAAATGCTTTTTCATGTTTTGTTATGAATTCCTGCATTCTGGACACAAATAATCCAGTTATCAAAAAGGGCAGTGTCAGACCCAGTGAATATGAAATGAGAAGATATAATGCATTTTTGGCTGATAATGCTGCCAAAGTCAATATGCTTGCCAATACCGCTCCGACGCATGGTGTCCATCCTGCTGCAAACGCCAGCCCGAACATGAATGAAGTGACATAGCTTATCCTGAATTTCTTCACTTTGAATTTGCGCTCCTTTTCCAAAAACGGAAGCTTAAGCACTTTCATCAAGACTAATCCGAAGACTATAATTATAACCCCACCAATCCTGCCCAGCCACGTTCTTATGCCAAAAGCTGCATCAGCAAAGATGCTATTTATTAAGACGCCAAGGATTGAAAACACTATTGTGAATCCAAGCACAAAAAATACAGTATTTAGGAATACAACTAGCCTTGCTTTGGACGAACTGCTGGCTTCCGATGCGCTAACTCCTGACATATATGACAAAAATCCAGGTATCAATGGCAGCACGCAAGGCGACAAAAAAGATACAAGGCCTGCGATAAATGCAATGAGCAAAGTTACTTCTGCCATTTTCTGTTTACCTCTTTTTTAAAAAAGAAAAAGGAAGCTTATGGCTTCCAGACTTCGACTCCCATCTTGGTTATCACATCCTTATTGAACAGCTGCACAGGATATGATTTAAGCTCTGTTCCTTTTAATGAGCCTTCAACGGACATCCCAGGCCCCTGTGCCCAGACGCTGTTAGTCTGCTCATCCCTGAAGTGCAGATTCTCAATCTCTGTTCCAGGAATCTTTCTTGCTCCTTCGACCTTGAAAGTCAATGTCTTTCCATCAACCCTCCTGTCATAAGATGTCAATGTTCCGCATAACGGGCACCATGAAACTATGACTGGAGTATCTCCAATCTTGTCATTTGCTATGGTTGGCGGCATTTTATTCAAGTCGCCAATTTTGTATGCTTTTGCCTTTCCATCAACTTTTATCATCCCGTACAAGTCATTCACATTCAGTTTTTCCAGCTGCGCTTTTGTCTCTGCCAACTGGTTTTTCAGGCTCTCTGCGGATTTTACCTGTGAAGAAAGGTCTGTGACCCTTCCCGTTAATTCATTTACCTGGCCTGTTGTTGAGACTTTGCCTCCAGCAAACCCGACAATTAAGCCGACCACCAACAAAACTCCTGCCAATATTTTCAAATTCATCTTTCCACCTCCAAGTGAAATTATTAAAAACATATAATCGCAAGTAGATTTAATTATGATGTTGTATCATTAAACATTAGTTTTAATAATTAAACACAAAGCTTTAAATAAAAACAGGCATTGCAATAATTGAGGTGAATATTTATGACAAAAAACATAATCATTGCCCCTGTCGGAGACAACATGAGCGCCCTATTTATAGGAATCAAAGAATTCCCGACAGAAAAAATTTATTTATTGGCCCCGGCGGATTATATGAAAGCTGCTGACAAGTCTGTAAAGGACCTTGACAGATTCGGAATTCCCTCCAAGATTATTGAGATTAAAGGCGAGATATGGGAAGATATGTTCCGGAAGATTGGAGAAATTATAAAGCTGGAAGCTGGAAAGAATGTTATCATAAATACAGCTACAGGAGACAGAATGACGACTTGCGCCGCAACAAGCGCTGCATTTGTTAATGGTGTAAAGGCATTTTCTGTCGAGAAAGGCATGGCAATGCTTCTTCCAATCCTGAAATTTTCTTATTATAGGCTATTGACTGACAAGAAAATGATGATTCTCAAAACATTAAGCAGGCCCGATTGCTGCGTGTCACTTGAAGAGTTAAGCAAAAAGACAAAAATGAGCCTGCCTTTGATTTCTTACCACATAAACGGCAACTTAAAATCAGAAGGCTTGAAGGAAATGGGGCTTATTGACACAAGTGAAGCACGGGGAAGAATAGAAGTAAAGCTTTCAGTTCTTGGAAAAATGCTTCTAAACGGATATATAAGTTAATTAAAGTTACAATAACATTTTCAACATTAAAAAAACATCAATAAGTGCTATTACAACAAAAATCATTTTCTCCAACAGGCTACCAGTTTCAAGGAATCCGCTTAATCTTAATTCAAGAAAAGGATTGAGAAAATTAATCCCTTTCTTCGTGAAGCCGTCCATCAGAACGTGGGAGAAATAGCCGATAAACAGGGCAATTCCGTATATTTTGCTTATGTATAAGTAAACAATGCCGGGAATTAAGGTTATAAGCCAAATGCTGTGGAAAATCCCGCGGTGCCCAAGGAAAATCTCTATCAGTTTTGACAGCGGCCATGCTTTTTTGCCTATTTTGCTCGAGGCAGTGTCTATGTCTGGCAGCGCGCTGCCCAGCATTACAAACAGGATAAAAAGGAGTTTGTTTTGGACTTCGGCATAATTTAAGTACAATAATCCAAGGAACAAGCCGAATGCAAGGTGGGTTTTGAATTTCATGATTGCTTAGGTTTCTTTATGCTATTAAAGTTTTTGCATTAGATGGGTGTTAAAATCAATAAATTTGAAGTCTTAAAAATAGAAGAGGGCGACATTCTAAAAATCTTTTTATAGTAGGTTGCTACTTTATAAATAAAAATGGTTGATTGTGAATATTGCAGTAATAAGATTGGGGAACTACCTAGAAAATGTAAATATTGCGGTTATTATTTCTGTTCTCGTCATCGTTTACCTGAATCTCATGATTGCGAAGGACTAAAACATTATTCTACAAGAGAACAGCACAAGTTTCAACAGACAATGGAATATTTAGTCTCTGGTCATGCTAAAGTTAATGATAGGGGATTTGAAGATATTGTTGATGTAGAACAGAGAAAGCATCATACGCCTAAGAAATCTTCAAAGCAAAAAGAAGATGAATCCCTTTTATACCGATATATCCCACCAAAAGAAAAAAAGAAAGAGAGTTATCATGTTGATGAAAAGTGTAGAAAAGAATATTTTGGGAAAAGCCATGAAACTAAAGGGCCATATGAATCTCATCAAAAATCTAGACCAAACTTCTTTTTTAAGTTGTGGCCATTATGGATAATTTTAATTATTATTGGTATTATCTTATATTGTGCCTTTAGTTCTGTTACAGAAGAAAAGATTGATTTAAGTAATACTATCAAATTGATTTCTTATAATGAAACAATTTCTGATAAAATTTCTTTTAAAGAATATTTAGAAAATATTTACACCATTGATGGGACAGAAGGGAAGATTAAAGGAATGTTAAAAAGATTTATTCAATACCAAGACTCCAATCAATTTATTGGTGTGTACATTGAGAGTATATCAGATGATTTTGGTAATCAAATAGAATTATTAAATTTGAAATCAGACCAAAAGAAATTATTTCCTGTTAATGGCACAAGCAAAGAAATATACGAAATAAATGGCAAATTTAAGAGAAGTTATAAGACCTTGAAATTTGAGGTTAAAGAAATAATGATAAGTAAAAGAAATCCAGCTGGTCTTGTTGAGAAACAAAAGATGATAGATTATACAGAAAATGTTACGCTAAAAATAGTAAGACCAAAATACCCCCTGATAAGGTCATTTGTTTTTAATCTATTCGGTAAGGAAGTTTTATGTGAGGATGAAACACCTCTAAATAATTGTTCAAAAGTAAAACCTTTTGTGTGTGGTTTGAATGGTTTAACACAAAATCCACAAACTTGTGGCTGTCCACAGGGAGAGAGAATTTACACAAATAACTGTATAAAAGAAATAAAGTGTTCGGATAATACTTTACACCCTGATTGTTCAATCACCAAACCTAAGCAATGCCTTAATGGTGTGTTGATAGATAATGCAGATTTATGTGGGTGTCCTAATGATTACAAAAAAATTGAAAACAAATGTCAGAAGATATTAAGATGCTCTGATGGCACAATTTATGGAGAATGCTCAAAAAATAAACCGAATTTCTGTAGTGCCGGCAAGCTAGTAAAAGATTCGGATTTATGTGGTTGTGATTGGGGTTACAAGTCCTATAAAGGTGATTGTTTAGATAGTGATAAATTAGAATCTATCGAGGCAACAGATTATTTGAACAAAATTAGAGAGAAAAATGGAAGAAGCCCAGTAAAATGGGATGAAAGATTATACGAATTAGCACTATACAGAACAAAAGATATGTATGAAAGAGGATATTTTGACCACGTTACTCCTGATGGTAAATGTGTTAAAGATTTTAAGAACAATTATGAACTGGGTGATTATAATATTGCAGAAAATGCAGGTGCAGTTATGTATGGTTATACTGGTGATAAAGTAGATTATGCTTCTTATGCTGATGTGAAAGGACAGATAGACAGCTGGCTGGAAAGTAGAGGCCATAGGTATAATCTTCTTTACCCAAGCCACACGTTAGGTGTTGCGGTATGTTATAAAGGAGCATGTGTCTTTCTAGGAGCAAATCAGGAATATTATGGGTTGGGTTATGGACCATGTACAACTGGAGATGAAGGCATGGCTTATTGGAACTCTGTAGGAACACAACCTGGTGAGGTATAATGAAAACAAAAGAAATTGTAATTCTTGCAGTATTTCTTATATTTGTATTAC
>CAYVTQ010000057.1:0-3706 GCA_964454865.1 uncultured Methanosarcinales archaeon | reverse complement strand
GCGTGTTTGGGTCAGCTACGATGAATAATAATTCCACTGAAAAAGACACTGAACAAGCAGCAGAAATAATGACCGAAGCAGTTATTCCTTGGTGGCTCGGTATATTTGAATGGTTGGCAGGATTGCCTGGAATAATCGGAGCAGTACTGATAATCCCTCTTATCTTTTTTCTAAAATGGATTGGAGAAATCAAATAGTTAGAATGTCGTCCTTTGCCAGTCAGATTGTGCAACAAAAGAGCCCCCACATAACAGGCACTGCCTTCAATTTTCCACAGCACCCATCATCCAGTAACAAACATTTCCACTATCCGCCAAAAACATTATATATTTTAGCATTAAAACTAGGAATATGTCAAAATACTCCTATTCTTTTGAGGAAGGAAACAGGGACATGAAGCACCTGCTTGGAGGAAAAGGCGCAAATCTGGCGGAGATGACTTCTTTGGGGATTCCTGTCCCTCCGGGCTTCACAATAACAACGGAAGTGTGCGACTTTTATTATAAAAATGACAAGAAATATCCGGAAGTATTGGCTGAGCAGATAAATGAAAAGCTGGCTGAGCTTGAAGAAAAAACAGGAAAGAAGTTTGGCGACAAGAACAATCCGCTGCTTGTTTCTGTGAGAAGCGGGGCTGCTGCCTCCATGCCGGGAATGATGGATACTATCCTTAATCTTGGGCTGAATGATGAAACTCTTAAAGGACTGATAAAGCAGACAAAAAATGAGAGATTTGCGCTGGACTGCTACAGGAGATTCATACAGATGTTCGGCAATGTCGTGATGAAAGTCGGGCATGAGAAATTTGAGCAGATTCTTGAGCAGAGCAAAAGGCTGAAGGGAATAAAGCTGGATACAGAGCTGGACATTGGAGATTTGAAGAAAATAATTGACAGGCATAAGATTCTTGTAAAAAATGAGGCTGGAAGATATTTTCCTGATAACGTTAAAATGCAGCTCCAGATGGCAATTGATGCTGTCTTTGGCTCGTGGAATAATGAAAGAGCTGAGTCTTACAGGAAAATCCATGAGATTAAGGGATTATTAGGGACTGCTGTCAATGTGCAGGCAATGGTTTTCGGCAACATGGGAGAAGACTCGGGAACAGGAGTGGCGTTTACAAGGAATCCAAGCAACGGCGAGAAGAGGTTTTACGGCGAATTCCTGATGAATGCGCAGGGAGAGGATGTTGTTGCCGGCATAAGGACTCCGGAGCCGATAAGAAAAATGGAAGAGAGCATGCCTGAAGTTTATCAGCAGCTGATGGAAGTGCAGGAGAAACTGGAGAATCATTACAAGGATATGCAGGATCTGGAGTTTACAATAGAAAAAGGCAAATTGTATATCCTGCAGACAAGGAACGGCAAAAGGGCTGCAAATGCCGCTGTGAAGATTGCAGTTGACATGGCTGAAGAAGGATTAATCACGGAAGATGAGGCTGTTTTGAGAATTGAGCCTAGACAGCTTAATCAACTGCTGCACAAAAGCGTTGATATTAATTCGAAAGGAAAATTGATAGCAAAAGGGCTTGCTGCATCTCCGGGGGCTGCTGTGGGCGAGGTTTATTTTACTGCGGCAAAGGCAAAGGACATGGCGGAAAGTGGCCGTAAAGTCATACTTGTCAGAAGCGAAACGAGCCCTGAAGATATTGAAGGGATGCATGCTGCGCAGGGTATATTGACAGCTACAGGCGGAGTTACAAGCCATGCTGCTGTCGTGAGCAGGGGAATGGGAAAGCCGTGCATTGTCGGGGCGAATGAGATTTTGATAAATGAATTTGAGAAGCATTTTTCTGCTGACGGGATTGTAGTGATGGAAGGAGAGAAAATAACTCTGGACGGCACGACAGGGATGGTGATGCTTGGGGAAGCAAACCTTGCAGAGCCTGAGCTGAAAGAAGAGTTCAAAACGCTGATGATGTGGGCAGATTCTGTAAGACGGCTGAGAGTAAGGACGAATGCAGACACTCCTCATGACTGTAAAGTTGCAAGGGACTTTGGAGCAGAAGGAATAGGACTGTGCAGGACAGAGCACATGTTCTTTCAGGAAGGGAGAATAAATGCAATGAGGGAGATGATGCTGGCTGACACAATACAGGGCAGAAGAAAAGCACTTGATAAGATTATGCCTATGCAGAAAGGAGACTTTAAAGAAATTTTTAAAGTGATGGACGGGCTGCCTGTGAATATTAGATTGCTTGATCCTCCTTTGCATGAGTTTTTGCCCAAGGAAAAAGAAGATATAGAAGATCTTGCAAGAGAGATGGGCGTTGGCGCAGAAAAGATACGCCAACTTATTGATGCAACCAAGGAATTTAACCCAATGCTCGGCTTCAGGGGATGCAGGCTGGGAGTTGTTTATCCAGAAATATTTGAAATGCAGGCTGCTGCAATAATTGAAGCTGCCTGTGAATGCGAAGAAGAAGGCATAAAGGCAATTCCTGAGATAATGATTCCGCTGACAGGCGCAATAAAGGAGTTTGAGATGCTGCATGACAGCATTAAGAAAACAGCAGATGGAATAAACCTAGAGCATAACAAAAAAGTAGAATACACTATCGGAACAATGATTGAAGTGCCGAGAGCGTGCATCATTGCCGACAAACTGGCGGCGAATGCAAAATTTTTGTCTTTCGGGACAAACGACCTTACGCAGATGGCATTCGGATATTCTAGGGATGATGCAGGCAAATTTTTGCCGGCTTATGTTGAAAAGGGAATTTTGGAGAAAGACCCTTTTGTGAGCATTGATACAGAGGGAGTGGGATATCTGATGAAGCTTGCCATACTTAAGGCGAGAAATATCAATCTAAAAATCAAGGTAGGGGTCTGCGGGGAGCACGGAGGCGATCCTGCTTCAGTGGAGTTCTGCGACAAAATAGGTTTGGATTATGTAAGCTGCAGCCCCTACAGGGTGCCTATTGCAAGGCTGGCGGCTGCGCAGGCTGTGCTGAAGGAGAGGAAAGCCAAGGAGAGCAATAACATGTAATTTTCAACAAAATTTATATAAGATTTGATTTAAAATTACAATTAAAATGTTTGAAGAAGGAAAAGATGAAAGCGCTGCTTATGAAGAGTTCTTGCAGATATTCGCAAACAAGGAAGGGGAGCTTAAATTTACAATTAATTTTGGAAGGAAATACCAGGCTGCAAAAGAAAGCTTTAAAATCTACGAAAACATGGCGGAGAAGATAAATGCAGAAGACCCAAAGTTTATAAAAATAATGGACAGGCTCGGCAAATTTATATTAAGGATGCTTGATGATGTTTTTACTTCTTTAGTAAAATACACAGAGAGTGATAATGTAAAAGAAAAATCTATTTATCTGGGCAAGGCATTAGGGATGTTGTTAGGGGTCTGTGAATACGGCATAACTTCAAAAATTTTTAATTTAAATATGCCTAAAGATTTTAGCGAAGACTGTATAGCTTATTCAGCAAAAATAGGGACGTTTTATGAATATTCCTTGGGAAAAGGAAAAAAGCCCCAATTTATAAAAGAAAGAATTGAAAAAATAGCAAGAAAGAAAGCAAAGGAATTAAGCGGAGACCAGACGGAACTAATTTCAAGTTTCGCCGCAAAATTAGCAGGTTAGCTCCCTCATATCAGATAAATTTATATTATTTAAAAATAACGATGCCAAAATGTCTGAGAAAAAAGAAGCGTGGATGAGGATTGTTGTCGGCGTTGTGTCAGGCATAATACT
>CAYVTQ010000056.1:0-9531 GCA_964454865.1 uncultured Methanosarcinales archaeon | reverse complement strand
TGCTCTCCGCATTTTTCTATTTTGAAAACAAAAAGTTATTAAATAAGCTCGCACAGAGTATAATAAAAAATTCAAAAGGGTGGTAAAATGGGAAAAGTTATTGCGAGAGCAGGAGTAAAGAGGGAGAAAGGATACCTCTATTTCTTGGATAAGAAAGGCAACGTCGCCAAGGTGCAGATGAAGAGGGCTGGAAAAAAGACCAGCAAGGCGCAGACTGTTGTTGCCAAGACAGGCGTCAAAAGAAAATCAGGCTACCTTTATTACATTGACAAGGGCGGAAACGTCTGCGAAGCAAAGATGCAGAGAGGGAGAAGGTAATCAGTTTTTTTTATTTTTCTTAATTTCTTCTTTGTAATAACTTTATAAATTAAGGTTTGTTCTTTTGAGTTAAGGGCTCGTAGCTCATCGGCAGAGCGCTGCTCTCGCACAGCAGAGGCAGCGGGTTCAATTCCCGCCGGGTCCATTATTGCAAAGAAAAGCTTTTATACTTGTTTTGCTATTTTTGCCTAAGGGGCGATTAAAAATGAAAAAGAGGCATTTGCAATATGTTTTAATTCTCGCAATTTCCGTAATTCTAGCTTCATGCGCACAGCCATCAGCACCAGTACAGCCAGTTTCCCAAACAGAAGGCGGAACTGAGGCAATGGAGCCTGCTGATGAAGCTGCTCCTGCACAGGCAATCCAAAAAACATTATCGGAAGACGCAAAAGAACTGCTTGGCAGGCAGTCAAGGATAAAGAGCATATCTTACAAGTATAAAGGCCCTGAGACAAGTGACAATTTCTATGATTTTTATATAAAGGAGGATAAGATAAAATACCTGCCCTGGCTGGCTGTTAAATCTCTTGACAATAAGGACTCTTACGATTCAATATTTCTTGATACAAAAGCAAGGACTGCAGCCTCTTACTGCATTGTCAACACCTGCCTTTACAAGGGCAAAAAGGCTGATTTGAATTATGGGCAGTCGTATATATCCACTATTTTTGACTGGACGGATGATTTAGAATCTGCGGAAAAAATAGGCGAGGAGCTTATTGATGACAGGGCAGCATGGAAATTTGAAACAAACAAGGGAATGATATGGCTGGACACTTTTTATGGAATTCCGCTAAAAGTTGAGTCCAACGGCAATATCTACAGGTTCCAGCATATTTCCGCGAATGGAGTGTTGGATTCTGATGTTGTGCCTTCCTAGCGCAATGATTTTATAGGGATAGTTAAGACATACATCAAAAGAAAATTGGGCTAAAATTAAAAATTAATTTTTTTATAATGGATTGTCAAAGGGTCTTCTTTGCCAAACTCTTTGAATCTTACCAGCCTAAAGCCTTCTGCTGCCATTCCTCTTTTTTCCAAGGCAGCGACTGCCAGACGATATGCCGCTTCTTTTACCCCTATTCTTTTTGTCTGAGCAGAATCGACCATAAACCAGTCTTGCGGAGGTATGTAAGCAGAAAAATCGACCCGTCTCACTGCTTCGTTATGCTTAGGAACATCTCCCCCATCAAATCGGACTGCCGCTATTTCATCTTCACGGAATTGATAGGGAAATCCATTTTTTCCCAGATAAGCAAGATATCTGCCGATAAGACTATTCAAAGCCTCTTCGGCACGGGCAATATTATCTATCGCTACATTGCTAATTCCTCCAATTTTTTCAGCAGAATATGATTGTATGCCTATGATTGGAATGCCTTTGGTTTTCCGCTCCTGTAGTTTCTGTTGGGCAAATAACAGGCTTTCAATTGAAATTCCAAGCTCATCCCTCTTGAAGGTGCCATAAGGATGTTTAGCGAATATTTCAGCGAAACGCCCACCTTCCCATGGGTTTTTCTGCCTGAAGGCAATACCTCTAGTATTTTTAAAAGGAAAGAATTCAGTCTCTTCATTATTTTCCAATACAGCAAGTGTATGCTGGAGTAATTGGAGGTCAAGGAAAAAAGCAAAGGCATCTTCATTTATGCCGTCAAGCGCTGCAGCATAAAAGTGGCTTCCAGGGGCATATAGCTGCATAACAATCATCCCGTTTGGAGTATACCCAAATACAGGCAGTTTATCAGCGCTCGACACAGTAGCATTCGGCCTGTTTATACCGTGGTAGCCATTATCTATGAGCCCAGTTATCCCGCTTTTCCTGCCTCTTTGAATCTCTATGCCCTGCTTATGGTAAGCAAGTTCAGTGTGGATACCTGTCAAAAAAGTTGATTTCCCGCTGCCTATTGTGCCTCCAAAAGCAACTGCCAAATCCCTATCCAAAAGTGGATGGCTGTTTGCCCTGATTATCTCTTCAATTTTTGCCATTCGGCTAGAAATAAAAGTTATTTTAAAAATTTATCTAGAACTTCGTCTGTTGTTCTATAATATAAGCCTCTGGGAGGATTTGCACCCCCGACCTTTGCCTTTTAGGTCAGCACAGTACCAAGGCTTTGCGGACTTAAGATAATCTTAAAATCTAACGCAATAGCTACTATGCTACAGAGGCATTTTAATTTTATCTAAGTGCCTTTTGTTTGAAAAACCTATCTGTTTTAAAAAAGTTTTCAATTGTGCATGCCCATAAATCTCTATATAATTCCTATAACCATCTCTATTGCTTTTATTCACATATAATTTGAAGTTTTGTGATAAATACGCCTCCAATTGGTTAACTAACCCTTGACTTGACAATTGCAGGGTTATTCTTGGATAAGGATTTTTATATGCCTTCCTTTTATCAAGAAAAACACAGCCGTCAGTATCAAAAATGCCCCTTAATACAGCATTCATGAGTTCTTTGTTTTTTAATATCTTTTTAGGTATTTTTATATTTCTTGATTTCTTCCCCTTATGGAACCCTAGCTTAATAAATATCTTGTATAATTTTTTAGAATTCACTCTCAACATCAATGTATTTTCATCATTTCTATAATGCAATAGTGGCCCAGTAAATGGAAAATTTCTTTTAATTAACGGTTTTAAATAATTTTTAAGATAATCTTCATCATATCTTTTATCGCCCGAAATGCCAATAAGGTACTGGTATTTTCCATAATGGGCTAAATAACCATCGCCGATATATGCACCTATAAATTCACAGATTTTTGCATTCAATTTAATATTTTTAAAATTATATTTTGACATTTTAAATCACATTTGTCACTTGGGTGAAACTTATTAAATAATTTCAACAAAAATTTGTAAAATTATAATTTATAAGTTGAGTTTATTTCATTGCGATTTAAAATTTAATTTCAAAATATTAAGTTAACTTAAATCAAAGTTACGGTGTTAACTGCTATGCTACAGAGGCAAATGAAATTTTAGATAGAAATATGCAATATTTAAAAGTGTTGTTAAGAAACTCCTTTGCTGATATCCTTAGGCATCGTAACAATAAACTCCGACCCTTTCCCAAGATCTGATTCAACTTCTATTTTGCCGTTGTGCAGCTCTATTATCTTCTTGACTATTGCCAACCCCAGGCCTATGCCCCTCTCCTTTCTCGTCAGGAAGTCCTCGACAACGTAGAATTTGTCAAAAAGCCTCGGCTGCTTGCTCTTCTCTATTCCTATTCCTGTGTCCCTGATACGTATTTCCCACTTGTCCATTAAATCAGAAGCGCTTATTGTTATCGAGCCCTTATCGGTATATTTTATCGCGTTTGTAAGCAGATTGATGAAGACCTGGGTGAATTTGTCCGGATCAACCCTTATTGCAAAGCTTC
Source organism: uncultured Methanosarcinales archaeon (assembly GCA_964454865.1). Classification (GTDB taxonomy): domain Archaea; phylum Nanobdellota; class Nanobdellia; order Woesearchaeales; family GW2011-AR4; genus JACOZO01. The sequence goes on along the minus strand of CAYVTQ010000056.1, from coordinate 5,825 downwards.
TTTTCACTTTATTTATTATCCTTATCCCTTTCTGCTTTGCCAATGCATAATGGAGATTGTCCCTGCAGTATCTCCCGAATTCAAAATCCCTGAGCCTTATTTCAGCCCTGCCGGATTCAAGCTTGGAGAGATCGAGAACGTCATGTATCAGTACGGCAAGCCTGTTTGTCTCTTCCTTGATTACCCCTATGGTCCTCTTCTGCTTTTTGTTCAGCAGCCCGAATTTCCCTTTTTCCAGCAGATCAATATAGAGCTTCATTGAAGTTATTGGCGTCCTTAGCTCATGAGATACTACTGAAACGAACTCGTCTTTCATCCTGCTCAGCTCCTTTTCCGCTTTGTACCTCTCCTCAGACAGCTTAAGCCTGTCCTTGAGGGCGGCTTTGTCGGCAAGCTTCAGATAAACTATCCTTGTGAACATTATGACAGAAAGCAGAGGGAAAGGGTGCTGGGCTACGAATAGCTGCCCTGACTTGTTCGAGAACATCACCATGTTAGTAAGCTGGAGTATTGGAACGACAAGATAAGTGGCGTAGGCTATAACCAGATTCCTCATGAACTTAAATTCCGCTTTTGTTATGAAGCTCAGGTAGACTATAGGATACAGCAATACAATCAATTTGACAGCGGTAAACAATAATGCCCCGACAAAATCATCAAAATTAGGGCTGGGATTGTCCATGAGCTGAATTATCCATAATGCCTGAACTGCAAATGCCATAACCGCAAAAACCGCGATGCTTATTTTTATGCGCATCCTTAATTTGTCCGGATTGCCCTTGTAATAGGGATAGATAAATGCGCTTGCCAGCAGTATGAGACCCACGATTTCAAAGCTGTTGTCTGCAATTGGCAGTGAATATTTCAATATCCCAAACGGGAGATCGGAATAAATCAATCCAAAAAGATATGATGCTGTGATAAGCTTCTGTATGGCCAAAATGCCGAATGCGAATGAAAGGTATTTCAGCTCCCTTGTCTTCTCCCTCTGGTGCTCAGAAACAGCCATGTAGGTGACAAGCACAAAAAACAGAAGCTCCACAAATCTCTTGACTAAATCTCCAAGCGGAGTCCCCAAAAAATAGAAAAAATCATGGATGTTCATTCTTTTGGATCAAGAACCTGCTGCACGACATGCTTCAGCTCATCCGCCTCAAACGGCTTCATTATGTAGTCGTCTGCCCCTATGCCGATGCCCAGATTCTCATCAATCTGCTGGTTTTTGGCGGTGACCATTACAATCTTTGTATCCTTTAATTCCGCATTGCCCCTTATTTTCCTGCAGACCTCATAGCCGCTCATTTTTGGCAGCATTATGTCGAGAATAATGACGCTTGGCTTCAGCCTATTAGCCATCTCAAGCCCTTTTTCGCCGTCGGAAGCATGATGGACCTTGTAATGCTCTTCCAATATCAGGGACTGGGCTTCTGCAATGTGCTTTTCATCCTCTATGATTAAAACACTCTTTTTCATCAAAGAAAGGATAATTTGGCTGTGTTTTTAAAGTTTTAGATTGTGGCGACAATCCAATTGCCCAGTGCAAATTCTAAGTGGATGTGATGGGAGTTACAAATAAGTTTTCCCTATCTCTTAAACTTATACAAATAAGCATTTTTCTTGGCAGGCCCTGCCCCTTTTCCAAATTCAGAATAGACAGCAGAGCTGTCCCTCAGTTTTTTCAGGCAGGTTGTCACAGAGCCAAGCGAGGCCTTTAGATTATCGGCGATTCCTTTTGATGTATACCACTTGCCTTTATTCTTCTTAAGGAAATTATAAACTTCTTGCTGCCCCATTATAAACACTTTAAATAAAGGTATTTAAATACATTTGTAATAAAACGGCTTCATACAAAAAAATTGTTTAGCAGCATTAAAGTCAAGCCAGTTTATCAGGCTCCTGATTTCTCCGAAAGCCCCCTGACCATCTCCCTGGCAGCCTTACTCATGTCCTTTGCCTCGTAAATCGCCCTTCCGACAATTGCATGCCATCTTTCCCCTGCTGCCTTTGCTGCATCTGTTATTTTGCCGCCCTGCGCTACCATGCCAGGAGAATAGAATATTGGCCTTACGCCTTTTGACTCGAGAAATTCCCTGTATTCATTTATTTTTTCGGGCCTGTTGCCCGGCACCACATAATCCAAGACTTTTAATTGGGCAGCGATTTCATAAATATGAAGAGGTGCTTTGTCATTAATAAAGCCATATTCTCCTTCAAGGAAGCCCTTATGTGTCATCTCTCCTCCCACAATAACCGGCATTTTTGCTTTCTGGGCTGCCCTTATCCAAGCCATTTCGGTTTCCGGCCCTGCCAATGGAAAGTAGATGACTGCATCAACGCCTTTGCATGCTTTTACAAATTTCTCACCCATTTCAGGAATGTCTGTGGCTGCTTTTTGATGGTCGTAGATTATGGGCAAATCTGAGATGCTTCTGATAGCTTCTATGATTTTTTTCATTCCAAAAGGTATAACGAGCTCGAATCCTATCTTATAGGCGCCAATGCCTTCTATAGAATGGGTGGCTTGGACTAATTTCTTTAGCTGCTCTAAAGTATCCACGTCGCAGCTTGGGATTACTGATTTCTGGAGTTTTATTATTGGTTTCATTATATTACAATAACATTAAGATTTGGAACATTTTTAAAATGATTGTCAAGAGTTATTAATGGCATTGCGGCATCCATGGCTATTGAAGCGATTAATAAGTCAAATAAAGGGACCATAATTCCCCCTTTTGAGACATGATGCTTTATTTCTGCCAATATCTTCGAACTATTTTTAGTTGTATTTAAAAGTTTATATTTGTCCAGCCTTTCCTTCTCCTGTTTTAGCCTTCCATTGGAAAGTGTGAGAAGCCCTAAATAGAATTCGGAATATGTCGGGGAAGTTATATAAATATCATTTTCCATTAAATCCAGTTTTTCCAATTTTGACACTACAGCATTGTTATTTTTCTCAATATCTATTAAGACGCTTGTGTCTATTATAATATTCAAACCACTCACCTAAATTCAAATTCCTTTCTCATTACTTTCATTACTTCCTTAATTTTTGCCGCATCATTGCTGTTAAGAAATTTTCTGCCGTAAAGAATATCTTTCCAGTTCCCGGCTTTCTCTTCTTTATTTTTATATTCCAACAGCAGCTTATTTAGAAATTCCCCTATTTTCATGTTGTTTTTTACAGCCTCGGATTTTATATGTCTCCAGTCTTCTTCCCTTACATTTTTAATTGCAATATTCATAGTAGAACTAATCTAACAAGTTTAACTATTTAAACTTTTTGAAAGCATTGCCGACCAATACTTATAAGTAGTGACAAACCGAAATGTTTTTAAAATGGGGCATTTCCTTCTGCTTTATGAAACTTAAAGATTTTAGGATGTTTATAGGAGCAGTACTTTCTCTCGAGGATGTTGTAAGAGAGCCTGTTGAGCAAGGCTTGATAGAAGCGCTTAAAGCACGACCTGATGGCAAGGGTCAGACTTATGAAAGAATGGCTGCTCTGAAAAAAGTCTATACTGAAAGAAGGAGGGCTGTGGAAGAGCAACTTCTCCCCTTAGAAGTAAAAGTTGGTTTTTTTGAAGCAGAAAACAAAGCGCAAATTGAAGAAGGTGTTCCAAAATACCTCGAACAAGCTAAGCAACTCTTTCTTCCTGTTGACATGTCCTCAAGCCTTCCAGTACAAACACTCACACAAGATAATCTTAATACAACTGAGGGACGAGTAAAGGCAGTAGCGACTCTTGCTTTTTTAAGTGCATTACATAATGCTTGGGAAGAGGCCACAGAACCTTATTCTAGTTTTATGCTAAGAGCCGACCAAGTTGCATCGCATTTAGATAGAGCAAGAAAAACAATTCCTTCACTGCAATATAAATCTCCGTCATTTGTTGTTGAAGGCTCAGAGGAGCCCATGAGCGCCTATGATTTGTTTTGTTATGCAGTTACCAAAGGTTTTGTTAGGTTACCGCAGAAACTTCCTGAGGCTATCAATACTTTAACAACATACACATGGCAAGGTAGGTCTATACAATATACCGAGGACCCGGGCGAAAGCCATATAACACAGTATACGCAAGTGCGTCCAATTTTTTTACAAAAGGGCTCAGAAGAGGCAGAGGCATTTGGGTTTATGGGAGTTCTTGGGCTGTATAAGCCCCATCCTGACAGAAGTATAACAGCATTTATTCCAGAAGCGAAGATTAAAAGAGAAATTGGAGGTTGGCAAGGTGAGCCGAGTGGAAGCACATACAATGTTTTTCCAGGAGTATTTGACCAATACCTTATTCAATTCTTGGAAAAGTCATTGAGCAGCAGAAGGCTTAATTGAATCAATTTTAAAATGACAGACTTGCAAGCTATTTTAGAGGAAATTGTAAAAGGCAATGACGAAAAATTTCTATCTGCAGGCTCTGAACCTGAGATGACTGCATTAAGAAATAATGTCATAGAAACTACACGTCAAAGATATAAAGAACATAAAGATAGATTATCAGTAGAGCAGAGGCTCCGGCTTGAATGGCTAGCTATAGAAAATGATAGATATCTTACGGCAGAGATAATAGGTCTTGATATACTAAAGTTATGTGCAAGGGGAGATATGAGATCTTCTGAGAGTTCAGTATTGAACAGTTTGTATCTGTTATTGATAGATATGGGCAAATCGGCTTATGAGTTGGATGGTACAAGAGACTACTATTATTGGGCTGGTTTTACGTCGGCTGTTTCAGGTTTTTTAACTTATTCCATCGAAAAAAGCAATAATGGAACTTTATCAAAGCAAAAGTTAGAATCGGCTTTGAATATCTTTAAAAGAATTATAGAAGTTGCAGAAAATCGCAGATGTGGCAAAGAGCAAGTTAGAGGGTTTATGCAAGAACAAAGAATTGAGACATATTATCAAGCTATTGAAGCGTACCTTAAAGATGGAACTCCATTGCCAATAATCCAACGGCCAAAGTTTATTTGATTAAAAGTATAGGGTTAGATAAAAGCGGATTCATTTGACAAAATAATCAAAGATAACCTTTGTCTATTGCCATATTCTTGGTAAGTCTTCTAAGCCACCTAACCATTTGCGGTTCGTAGAATGGTCTTTTTTCCAAGGCATAATCTACAAACTCGCTAGACCTTCTGAACATTTTACAAATCCCTTTTTTAGAAAGCCCAGAATCATATTCTTTATAAGTCATTGACAAGTCTCTATAGTTCATTGCTTCATTCTTTCCAAATGAATCAAATTTTTTAATGTTATGCAATACATTTCTGTCCCTACCTAATCTTTTCCTGATTTTTCTGAAATGGTAGCTTACTACTCTGTGATCGATTCCTAGATAATGTTGTAGATCACTCGATGTAAAAGGCAAATCATAACCTCTTTCAAGCATTTCTTCGGACTCTAAAGCCGATACTTTGCTTGACCTAATTCTTCTTTTAATATTTACAAGTCCCATATCTAGCAACAGATTATATTTTATATAATTGCTGCTTAAGTTAAGTTTTCTCTCAAGTTTTTTATAATCTAGTGGAACGCCTTCTTGTGCTTCCTTGAATGCTTTAACTATTACAATCAGTTTTTCTAATGTAGTGCGGGAATTCCCATGCCATCTCTTGGAAAAATAATAACTAACAGCCTCCCCATATCCTTCTTGTTCGGCTTTTGTGATAGCATTGTGGATTACGCCATTCGCGATTCTTTGCAGTCCATTATTCAGATAGCTGTTGAGTATATCAACAATGCTTTGTTGAGATAGCTGCGCCGAAGTGCTATTAGTTAACCATTTATCATATGTATCCCTTTCCTTAAGGTATTGTAGAATGCGCTG
>CAYVTQ010000055.1:0-9771 GCA_964454865.1 uncultured Methanosarcinales archaeon | reverse complement strand
CCGAAGACTCGGGTTCAAATGAGAAATCTGAAAGTCCCGATGGGAGCATTTTTTAATTGAAAGAAAGCTTTATAAAGATGCCAAAGATTCTTATTTTATCAATAGATAAGCCGGTTAACGCTTGCTTATGCTAGCCCGTGTGTGTCATGTTAGGATTTGCTTATTCTATTGATTGTTCAAAATGGCAAGGATGTATTCAAGGAAGAGGGGAAAATCAGGCTCAAAAAAGCCTGTTAATAAGACAGTGCCGGCATGGGTCCCGTACAAGGCGAAAGAGGTAGAGATGATGATAGCAAAGCTTGCAAAGGAAGGAAAAACCCCTTCAATGATAGGCTTGATTCTAAGGGACACTTACGGCATCCCTGACGTGCAGATCTTGTGCGGCAAGAGCATCACTGCAATTCTCGAGGAAAAGAAGCTGAAGCAGGATATGCCGGAAGACCTTGTTGCACTGATAAAGAGGCTTGCTGCACTGATGAAGCACCTTGAAAACAACAAGAATGACCAGGCGGCAAATAGGGGCATGATAATAACAAATTCCAAAATCAAAAGATTAGTGAAGTATTACAAGAGAACAGGAAAGCTGGACGCAAACTGGAAGTTTGACAGCGAAAAGGCAGGGTTCTTTTTGGAGTAATCCGGTCAATATATTCTGTCAATTATTTTTATTCTGCCTTTGACAGTTCTGTCATTCATTCCACACCTGTCTGGCAACTTCCGCAACAAGCTGCAATTTCTTTTGCTGAGTTGCAAAATCTATGGAATTGCCTTTAGCCACAGAGGCAAACCCGCACTGGGTGCTTATGGCGAGACGCCCGATAGGAATGAACTTAGCTGCCTCCTTTATCCTAATCTGCAGCTCTTCCGATGTCTCCTCCCTCCGGGTTTTTGTAGTGACAAGCCCAAGAACGACTGTTTTGTCTCCAGGAACAAATTTCAGCGGGGCAAAATCGCCTGAGCGCTCATCGTCAAATTCCAGCAGCAGCCTTTGGGCATGGGTGCTCCTAAAGACTTTTTGGGCGATATTGCCGTAGCTGCCTTTTGCCATATACCGGCTGGCATCATTGCCCCTGCAGATATGCAGGCCAAATAGGATTTGAGGATGCCTGTCAATTATGGAGTTCATCATTTGTATGCCCTCTTCTATCAGCTTGTCAGGATCGAATCCTTTGCCCTTAAACCAGTTCTGCTGGTGCGGATCTATGAGCATGCCGAATTCAGGCGCGTCAAACTGTATGTACTCTGCCCCAAGCCTGGCTAGCTCAGCCACTTCATCTTTAATTATTCCAGCCACATCTTCCAAAAATTCATCTGTGGTTTTGTAGGCCTTGTCAGAGACCCCGGGCAGCCAGTAGTATGCATACATTGTCGGGCTTGGCAGCGTTACTTTAATTGGCTTCCTTGCTTTTCCCCTCATATAGCTGAATTCTTCTGCGGATAAATGCCGCTTTCTTTTTATTTTTCCAACTAATGCAACAGTTACAGGGTCCTTCTGGAGCCTGCCATTTATATCAAACCAGTCAACCCAGTTTCCGGAAACCTGCTCAAATCCCTCTGTTGCCTGCACTAGCTGGCTTGCAAAAACATTCCTTCTTACTTCGCCGTCAGTCACAACATCCATTCCTGCCTGCTCCTGAATTGCAATGCATTCATCCACAGCCCTATCCTCAATTTTCTTGAACTCGGCATTGCTTATTTCATGGCGCTTAAACTTCTCTCTCGCGCTCAGAAGAAATGCAGGGCGGAGCATACTGCCAACCACGTCGGCCCTAAACATATTCTTTCCGTTATTTTTAGTGTTTGACATTTTTAATTATTTTTTATAGATTGTTACTTTTTGAGAGATAAGATAGTCTAAATGATGAGGTACAGGATCTCTCTCGATGAGCCCTCTCGCCCTGGCAGACAGCTCGGCCGTATTTATAGCATCGACTACTGAAAATTCTATTTTTGGTTTAGGCCATTCCATCGCCGCCATACTTCCTGTTAAGGACACTTCAAATACATGCTTAGCCCGAGCCCAGCTTCTATATTCTTTTAATAGACCCTCAAATTCGCATTTTGTTCTAGCAGCACACACTGAATTGGCAAGATCTCTCCAAATTTCTGGCTTGGTGTATGCAATTCGCTCAGCCAAGAGTTCTAGAGGAACATCCCTCCTAAAATCAGATATATGAATTTCTCCTCCTTCCTTAGTGGCATTTACCATTTCCCCCAAGGCTTGTAGGGGATTGTCTAATTGATGGAATGTATTCTGGCAGACTATCAAATCAAATTCTGAGGTAAATCTAGGTGGAAGATTGTAGACTGATTCTTGAACAAAATCCATTTTTCCACTTGCTATCTCATCCTTGAATTTTTCTCTGGCATATGCAGTCATAACTCTAGAAGGATCAGCACCTATAACTTGAGCAGCGCCTTCCCTACTTAACTCAAGACAGAGATTGCCTGGACCTGGGCCTATCTCCAGTATCCGTTTGCCAGCAATTCTTGTACCTGTGCCTTTAAGGGCTTCAATAACTAACCCATAGTCTGAGTTTTCAGGATAATCGCAAGCTTTAATATACCTTAGAGCATCATTTCCGTCAACAAGCTCTGTATTTTCAGGCTTCCTGACACTAAGATCAACTGTTGCAAGAAATGCAGCAATCTGTTCTGGAGTTACCTTGCTCTTTCCATCATTCATTGGTTTTTTTACCATAAAATACAGAAATGTGTATTTATTTATTATTTTATTCCTAAAAATTTGGTAAAAAATACAAAAAATATATAAATACTAACTGTTTTTGGAACAAGTGTTCAAAATGATAGACAATATTGACCTGAAAGTGCTGGAGGCATTGAAGGAAGACAGCAGGGCTACTGTGAGGGACATAGCAAAAAGAGTCAATATGCCTATTACTACCGTCCACAACAGGTTAAGAAAGCTAAAGAAATGGCAGGTGATTAAAAAATTCACTATAGAGCCCGATTATGAAAAGCTGAACCAGCCTGTTCTTGCCTTGGTTTCCGCAGTGATTGACCATGAGAAGCTGCTGGACAGCAGGAACGGCATTGAATCGCTAAAGAGGAAGCTGAAAGGGTTTGCTGAAGTTGAGAGAGTGCTTGCCCTAACAGGCGATGTCGATCTCATATTGTTTGTCAGGGTTGCCAGCATCAAAGAGCTTGACCAGTTTCTTGTAAAAAAGCTCAGGTATATCGCAGGGATTGTAAAGACCACCACCCAGATTGTGCTGGAAGAAGGGTAGCTTGCTTATACCTCACAAAATTTTGACGGCCAAGATTAGTTACAAACCAAAACCTCTTCTTTATTTTCCTTTCCAATCCTCTTTATTTTTTGCACAATGCTCTCAATAACTTCATCAGGCGTTGAAGCCCCCGCAGAAATCCCTATCACTTCTTTGCCTTCAATCCATTCCTTCTGCAGCTGCTCTTCTGACTGAATGAAATAAGTCTCGACCCCAAGAGACTTGCATTTTGCAGCCAACTCCTTTGTATTGCTGGAGTTTTTGCCGCCGATTACTATAACTACATCCGACTTTCTTGCAATCTCTTCCGTGTCTGTCTGCCTCTGCTTTGTCGGCATGCAGATTGTGTCCACAAAACCGCATTTTATTTCAGTATTTTTCAGGCTTAGAGGAATCTCAGCAAGATTGAATTTTGAGTTATTATTTATGTTTTTTATTAGCTGCGAATAGCCGTCTACCGACATTGTTGTCTGTGAAATTAAAGCTACTTTTTCAAAATTATTTTTATTGATGTGCTCAATGGCTGAATTATAATCATCAGGATGCTCTACAATGAATGTGCCCTTACCTTTCAGGTGATAGCTTATCCCTACTGCCTCGGGATGGTTGCGCTTGCCGAACAAAATTACCTCGTATCCGCTGTTCTTCAGCTTTATTGCCACGTTATGCACCAGCGTGACGAGGGGGCACGTTGCATCATTGAGGTTTTTGCTTTTGGCTGTGATTGATTTTTTCTCAAGATTTGCATATGTAGTTCCGGGCTCGCCATGCGCCCTCAAAACAGTCGTGGCGCTTTCAGGGATTTCAGCAATATTTTCAACGAAAACAAGCCCTTTGCTTTCCAGATCGCTGATTACTTTCTCATTATGCACAAGCTGGCCATAGACATAAGTCCTGCCTTCATTTTTCGAGGCTACATCTTTTGCTATGTCAATTGCCCTTTTTACTCCAAAACAGAAGCCTGCGTGCTTGGCTATTAGGATTTGCATTTTATCAGGAAAGTAGGCAATTTCGTTTATATAACTTTTGTTGAATTTGGTAATTATAAGGTTAAGTACAATAAACTATAAAAATGAATTGACTTTTCCTGAAAAGAATGAATTTAGACCTGGAAGGCAGAACAGTAATAGTGACTGGAGGAACTAGAGGAATCGGAAAAGGGATTTCTATCGGGCTTCTGGAAGAAGGCGCAAATGTTGTTGTAGTTTACCATAGTGATATAGATTCAGCAAGAAAATTTTTAGATGAATCCGTGGATTATATAGAAAAGATTGTTCCTGTTCAAGCGGACGTAACACTCCAAGAAGGCAGGGAAAGGATGGTCGAACACGCAATAAAAAGATTTGGAGCTATTTACGGCCTTGTCAATTGCGCCGGAATTGAAATCACGGACACAGAATCTGAAAAAGAAGAAAGAGCATTACATATGGCAAATTTAAATGGAATTGCGCCAGTTGAATTAACTAATCTTGTTGCCCAGCAGATTAATCCTGCAGTTGGAGGCTCTGTTGTAAACATATTAAGCGTTAAAAAAGATTTTTATGTGCCTACCAAAGGCGAATTGCCGATGGCGTCTGTGCATTATTGCGCTTCAAAAGGGTATTTGGAAGCAGCTATGAAAGGAATGAGCGGAGCACTACGAAAAAGAAACATAAGGATAAATGCTGTTTCCCCCGGACCTACTATTGGCGGCGGAAATTCAAAAAGCTCTGCAACTCATGATGAAAGATTCAGAAGAGGGCAGTATGGTATGAATAGAAGAGGAGAAATTGATGATGTTGTGTATGCAGTTCTGTTTCTTTTATCCCCAAAAGCATCGCACATTGTAGGACATACTTTAGATGTTAGCGGCGGACAGAAGAATTCTCCTTTTTATTATCCGTTGCAGAAATCCTGAGATTTAGGATTGTTTCAAACCGTCTTGGTCAAGAACACAAAGGGATAGTTGTCCTTCATCTTGAAATAAGCCTCTCTTGCCTCGTAGATGCTGTTGAATATGCCTATCATCGTGGGGCCGGAGCCTGACAAAACCGCATTCAGCGCGCCGTTTCTCAGGTAGTTGGTCTTGATGTCCTTCAAATCTCTATGCTTCTTGAACATCACTTCCTCAAAGTCATTGGAAACGGCATCGGCAAGGGCCTTTATGTTTGTTTCGGCAAGGTGCTTTATGATGTTATAGGACCTTGACTTTTTTGACTTTATCTTGGCCTTGTCAAAAGCATTGTAGGCGCTTTCTGTTGAAACGCGGTAGCCTGGATTTATAAGCACATAATTGAGCTTGGGGTATCTTATTATTGGCCTTATTTTGTCGCCAATGCCTGTTACCAGGGCAGTTCCGCCAACAATAAAGAAGGGCACATCGCTGCCTATCTCAACGCCTATCTTTATCATGTCCTTTTCCTGCAGCCTCAGCTTCCAGAGCCTGTTCAAAGCCAGCAATGTAGTTGCAGCATTGCCTGAGCCGCCTCCCAGTCCTGAGGATAAAGGTATGTTTTTCTCTATGGATATCCTTATACCGCCTTTTACCTTAAACCTCTTCTTAAGCAAATCAGCCACTTTATAAGCCAGGTTATCCTCTGTCTCAAGGCTTGTGTTAGTTGACTGTATCTGTATCTCTTCTGAAGGCAGCTTTTCAAAGCTAAGATTATCGCATAAGTCTATCTGCTGCATAACAGACTCTATATTGTGGTAGCCTGAAGGCAGCTTTTTAAGTATGTTTAGGGTAAGATTAATCTTCGCGTATGATTTGAGGGTTAAAATGTTCATTACAAGCTTGGAGAAGTAATCCTTTATATCCTTTGCGTTGTTGCTATGGCAAAACACTGCATGCCTTTGCCCTGCCCAAAGGCTGTCAAGCCGTCTCCGGAAGTGAAATTAAGCCCTATTCTTCCGTTTTCTATGCCAAGAATTCGCGATAAGGATTCTTTGATATTTTCAGAATACCGCTCCAGTTTAGGCTTTTTTGCTTCAATTGTTATACCAATATTATTGATGCAATAATCCATTGATTCAATCTTTTCCAGCATTATTTTAAGGTATTCCCTGCTGTCTGTAATGCCCTTTTCCCTGAACAAAGGAGTCGCATAATAGCCTAATGACCTTTCTCCAATTGCCTGCGATATTGCGTTGAATAAGGCATGAAGAATGACATCACCATCAGAATCCGCCTCCAATCCCTCTTCATCCGGCACAACAAAGCCCCCTAAAACCAATGGCTTTTCCTTATTTTCTGAGAATGCATGGCTGTCCATCCCAAAGCCGGCCCTGAAATCATTGAAGGCATTGCTTTTCATCCTGAGAATACCCTCTGCAATGGCCAAATCTTCCGGCGTGGTTATCTTGATGTTTTCATTTGAGCATCTTATGATTTTTACTTTTTGCCCCAATGCCTCAACTAATGCGACATCATCAGTGAACTTAAGATTTTTATTCTTTGCATTTTCAAATGCCTTCATGAGCAATCCGTATTTTATTGCCTGGGGGGTCTGCATCTGCCACAAATCAGCCCTGTCAATTGTCCTTATTATTATGTTTTCTTTTGCTTCCTTTAATGTGTCCTTGACTGGAAAGCCGGCAACGGCAGCGCCATATTGCTTTGCATTTTCGATGCATTCTATTATCTCCTTTTCCTTGACCAATGGGTTGCTGCCATTATGGACAAGAATTATATCATTTTCATTAACATTTCCTGCATTCTTTATTGCCATTAATCCGTTATAGACAGAATCCTGCCTTTCAATTCCTCCAATAACAATATTTTTTATTTTTTGAAAATTATTGCTGTTTTTTATATTGTTGATTTTTTCAATGTCTTCTTTTTGGGTGACAAGGATTATTGAATCAACGGCATTGCAGTCTTGAAATGCTTTTATTGTGTAATATAGCATCGGCTTATTGAGCAATGTAAGAAAGACTTTGCTGGAGCCTGCTCCTATTCTTTTTCCCCTGCCTGCTGCTGCTATTATTGCTTGGGTCGGCATAATACTATGGAATTTAAGAAGGGATTTAAAGGTTTGGGGGATGTGCATATAACTGATGTTAAAATCAATTATTACTCGGGGCACACGAACGATAAACGACGGAAGGGGGCACACTCACTATTGGGCTTACGCGCCTTATACTTTTATTAAAAGAAATCTTAGCTAAAATTTTAGAAAATTAATAACTTTGTTTATGTCTTCTTTTTTCACAGTAAATAGGGTATCTGTCCAAAAAGACATCACTTCGGTTATATTTACACCTTTCTCATAGAAGAATGATGTTAGGTAATAAACTATTCCAGGGATATCTTCTATGTCCTCAGGGGATTTTAGTCTTATCAATGCTAATCCCTCATGTCGTCTTATAATATAATTTTTGAATTTCTTTAAGACTAATTTTGAAAACTTTTCTGGAAGTATAATAGTATAATTATTAGATCCCTCAAGCAAGTAAAATGTTTCCGATTCTTTTTTAACTTCTTTTTGGATCTCTTCTATCTCAATAAATTTAATATTTTTCTGAAAGATGTATACTTCTATCTTGTTCTTAATCTCTATCTCAGATTTTGCCAATAAATTCCTGATATTTTTTTCAAAATCTATTTCTTCTTTTAATTTTTCTTGATATCTCCTAGCGGCCATTAAGATCGCTTCTTGGGAAGTCTTTTTTTCAATACTTAATTCCTTCGCAATGAGTCTAGATAGTGCTGAATAGTTGATTATGTCTTTCTTTAGGCAGTTCTTGATATCAATATGTTCTTTGATGTACTCTAAAGTTTGTTCTGAAGTTGTTTTAGCCATTATAAATTAAGATATATTTACTAGTATATAAAATTAACTCTTCTGTTACAAATTTAACATATTTTGGTTATTTGTTACATATTGTACAATAAGTATATCTATCTTCCCAAAATTCATATCAATGGTGATTATAATGAAACAACTAACAAATACGGAACTGGTCGCGCATTTACTGGGACCACGAGTGATTGAGTATGAAGGAGTACACTACATGACAGACCCACATGCTTATTTCGCTAATACCTATGCCCAAATAATGGCAAATGCACAGGGACCTCAACAGGAGGAGGCTCTAGTTAAAAGTGCCAAAACTATTGAGAGATTAGTGCAAAATGGTCTTAAACCTACAGACGGTCTTCTTCCTAAAGCACAAGCAGGTATTATTTTAGGTACAACCTACCCTTTGATAGATTTAGTAGGCAGCATTAATGGTGTAGATCAACTCGCCATGACTTATATGGGGTTCTTAGTTCCAAATCCAACAGTACCAACTCAGGAAGAGTTAGATATGCTAAGTGAGGACTTATTTTTACCATGACTTCAAAAATAAGCATTGCTAAATCCAAATCAATTGAAAAGAGCGACTATGTTATACTAGGAATTCCAACTGATTTAGGAGCAAGATCTCAGAGGAAAGGAAGGGTAGAATCTCCAAAGAGAATTCGAGAATTATCTGAAGATTGGTTTATTCCTTTTAGAGGGAAAATTGACGAAAGCAAAATTTTTGACATTGGAAATCTTAAACTATCATCAGATGATATCTTCAAGAATATTGAGACAATAAAGAACTTCACCAAAGACATTTTCAATAAAAATAAGATTCTCATTTCTCTAGGTGGTGATTGTTCAATAAAATATGGTATTTTATCTGGATTAAATGAGGTCAAGAAAAACATCAGTGTTATCTATATTGATTCTCATCCCGACTTCGTAATCTCAGAAAAAACGTACTACGGGTCTGTTATGGCAGATTGTATGAAACTAAGAAATATCGATTTTCCTAGATCAGTATTTGTAGGAATAAGAGAGATTGAAGAACAAGAAATGAAATTAATTAAAGAAAAAAAGATAAAATATTTTACGCCACTTGACATTAAAGAAAGTTCAATAGATGCCATCTTTAAAAAAATAAAGAAGATTACAACTGGTAATATAGTATACATCTCATTGGATATAGATAGCATTGATCCTGCATTTGCACCGGCAGTTGGGTGTATTGTACCTTGCGGTCTCTCACCTACTGAGATAATAATTCTAATAGAAAAACTGAAGACATTAAAACCTATTGGTTTAGACATTACAGAATATATCCCAAAATATGATATTAATGATATCACAGGTAAACTCATATTTAGAATTATTTATGAATTCTTATCTAGATAAAAAATATGGTCTTATCATATTTTTTTGTGAGTGTGCCCTAGATTCTTGTCCTTGATGTATCGCTGTTGCTCTTTCGATTGGACGACGGTATGCCCCTACGTCATAACTTTGCGGACGCAATTTTCCCACACTTTGTATGGGAAAAGATTTTAACAGGAATTTTACGGAAAATTCTATAAGTTAAGTTCAATTAAAGCGAACTCTGATACCCAGACCACCCACCCTAAATAGCAGATTGTCGCCTTAGTGAAGAAGAAAAGTTGGGGGCTGAAAACAAAAAGATTAATAAACATTCAAACTTATGTATTACTATGGCAAAACAAATCTTTGTGAACTTACCGATAAAAGACCTTAATAAG
>CAYVTQ010000054.1:0-10680 GCA_964454865.1 uncultured Methanosarcinales archaeon | reverse complement strand
GTAAAAGAAAACCCCGGCAAAAAGGTATCGATTGCTTGGAAGCCGAAAGAGGGGATACTAATTGCCTTCTTTTAAATATCAAGAAGAAAAGAGTTCTTTGTTTGATACTATAAAAAGACCATTGATAGAATTGGAGATATACTCTCTAAAACTGGGGAAATGGGTTCCTTTTAAGCGAGTCTTGGCAGACACAGGAGCAGATATTTGCCTGCTGCCGAGATTTATGGGCAATTTGTTAGTGGATGATGGGGCAACAGGAACTTACAAGAAAATAAGAGGAGTTGTCCCAAATACATTTCTTAGCGGATTTATCCATTATTTGAAGATTAGAATAGAAAATAAAGAATTTACTGCTCCTGTTTTTATTGCTGATTCAGAAGATGTGACTCCTATCTTTGGCAGAACTAAAGCGTTAGATTTATTTAAAGCGTGTTTTGATGGAAATTTTACAAATATTCAAGAAAAATAGTCCTGCAATTTCGGCCTTAAATCTTGCCGAATCAAATAACGACAGACACCAAGCAATCCAGGACTTCATGCTAATAAACGACTCAACTACAATAGCAGTAGAAGTCCCTATATATTTAACAAATTGGGATTCTGGCTACTACCGCAACCAAAAAGGTTTTATTTTTCCATTAAGCAGCTACACAACCCCAATTACTGGGCATATTGATATGCTCCAAATTAGAAACGGCTTGCTCCATATTTTGGACTATAAGCCAGAAGCAAATAAAATCAAACCCATTGAGCAATTGACAATTTACGCCTTAGCCCTAAGCAGAAAGCTAAATCTCCCACTATACTATTTCAAATGCGCCTGGTTTGACGAAAATAATTATTATGAATTTTACCCTCTGCATGCCGTTTATAAAAGAGAAAGGTAAATAAATAGCAATAACAATCAATCATATTAAAATGAAAGAAGAAGTAAAAAGGTGGATGGAGAAATCGAAAAGCGACTTAAAGCATGCCAAATCTTCTTTAAGAAATAAGGATTTTGATTGGGCGCAAGTGGCTTCCCAGCAGGCGGCTGAAAAAGCATTAAAGGCTGTATGTCTGCATAAAGGAATTGGATTAATTAAAGTGCATGACCTTACAATTCTTGGCAGAAAACTTAATGCTCCTAATGATGTGCTGGAAAGCTGCGGATTGTTAAACCCGTTCTACACTGCTTCGCGATATCCCGATGTTGAAGAAGAAACAGACAAAGAATCGGAGGAAACTGCTGCTAAAGATGCAATTAAAGCAGCAGGGAAGGTAATAAAATGGTGCAAAGAGCAAATAAAAATATAAGGCTAGTTCGCAAATTTAAGAGAAGCATTAATGGGAGAATTAAGATAGATAAGCTTATTTTATTTGGCTCGCGGGCAAAAGGCAAGCCGCACAGGTATAGTGACTTTGATTTGTTAATTGTGTCGCATGATTTTAAAGGGGTGCCATGGTATAAGCGCCCAACTAAATTTTATATGATGTGGAAGGAGGATTATCCATTGGAAATATTATGCTATACTCCTGATGAAGTCAGAAAAAGGATGGAAAAGATAAATATAGTTTCAGAAGCCTTCAAAGAAGGCATAGAAATCTAAGGCAATTGCGGCAAATTATAAGATTGCTGCAAAGGAGGCAGCGTGAGCAACAGGCACAAAAGACGCAATCGGCTCAGAGTCCCGACGATAAAAACAGGCAGCGCCGGCATATTCACTATCGTTCTTAGGTTGTGTTCGCTTCGCTCAACAGCCATCGGGACGACGGGTCCGGGGGCAAAACTGGATGTTCAGGGCGGCACAAATCCTGCCGCCATTTTTAACCAGACAACTGCAAATGTTCCAAATATAATATTCGCAGATACCAATACTAATACTTCCACCCCTAAGATCTATTCTGGTTCAGTCTCCATGGCTGATGACACTTTTAACACAATTTTAAGCCTTACAAGCGGCGTTCACGGTTCATTATGGCTCATGGTGGCATCCGGAGCCAATTCCGATTCTATGGCGATGCACTCATTTTATTTTCAGACGGGAGTGGCAGACAGAGAAAGCATCAATCTGATAACTTCAGGAGGGAACTATGCATTCAATGCGTCAACTACAGCTTTAACAGGCACAACAGGCGTAGACGGACAATTCACAGTATCTGCAAATGGCGAAAACGGCCTTCAGTTTGAAAACTGGCTCGGCGCAGGAAAAACAGCGCGGTATTTCATCATGGCAAGCAACTGAAAATATCTGCAGATAACACCATCCATTACATCAAAATCCATCTTCAATAATTATTTATTGAGCAATTGACCATTTACGCATTAGCATTATCCAGAAAGCTAAACCTTCCATTATATTATTTTAAATGCGCATGGTTTGACGAGAATAATTACTATGAATTCTTTCCGTTAGGAAAGCTTGGAAAGCCAATCAGGTAGTCTGTCGCTTTCCATTGTTTCCCGCTTCATGCGGTTTATGAAAAGAGAAAGGTAAATAAATAGCAATAACAATCAATCATATTAAGATGAAAGAAGAAGTCAAAAAGTGGATGGAGCAGGCAAATGCTGACCTTAATGCCGCAAAAAAGAATTTAGATATTGAGATTTATTACTTGTCTGTCCAGTGCAGCCATCAGGCATCTGAAAAGGCTTTGAAAGCATTATTCATAAAGAAATGCTGTAAGATGCCTGAAAAGACACATGATTTAATTAAATTAGGAAAAAAGGTTGATATTCCAGAAAAATACTATAAAGCATTGTACGAATTAAATCCTGAGTGGATTCCCTCAAGGTATCCTGATGCCTCTGCTCTTGCTCCTGTAAAAAGCTATGATGAGTCTTCTGCAAAAATTCACCTGCGCAAAGCTAAGGAGGTTATAGGATGGGTAAAAAAACAGATAAAAAAGTAGTGTCATTTGCAAAAATAATAAAAAATAATTTTGATATAGAAAGAATTATTTTCTTTGGCTCTAGGGCTAAGGGAACCTTTAAAAAAAACAGCGATTATGATTTTATACTTGTTTCTAAAGACTTTAAAGGAATGAAGTTTACAGATAGAATTGGCAAAATCTATCCATATTGGAAATATTATGATTCTATTGAGCCTTTATGCTATACGCCTGAAGAATTTGACAAGCTAAAGAGGCAGATTACAATAGTAAGAGAAGCTGTAAATGAAGGTATTGTAATTTAATCTGCAATTCGGCACATCACGCCCCTCAAAAAGCAACTACGGCAATGTGAGCAAAGAGAAACGAAGTTATCATGCATTTTCAATGCGGGGCGAAGGAATAAAAAATCAGGCAGCGCCGGCATGCTCGAACAGAGTTCGGCATCCACAAAGTGGATATTCACTATCGTTCTTAGGCTGTGTTCGCTTCGCTCAACAACCATCGGGACGACAAATCCGGGTGCTCATCTTCAAATTGAGGGTTCTGCATTTGCAAATTTTTCAGATAATTACAAAACCAACCGCCTCCTTTTTCCCCTAAAATCCTCCATTCATATAAGAAAATAAATCATTTCCGCCGTTTTAGCCACTTTTCATAGCCAAAACCGGTTGCTGCATGGCTGGCCGTTTTCGGTTGATACTTTAGCCAAACTCGGTGTTTAATTAATTCCCCCCAGTTAAATATTTAAACCGGATTGCTTTTATGATTCAAAGGTGATTGAAAATGGGCAGCAGAATAATCTTCGATGAAAAAATATTGTCAGGCAAGCCAATCATAAAAGGCACAAGGATATCTGTGGAATTTATATTAGAGCTTCTATCATCAGGCATGTCAATAAATGACTTATTAAAAGAATATTCTCACTTAAAGAAAGAAGACATATTGGCTGCAATAGATTATGCGGCAAAAACAATAAAGCATGAGGAGGTTATATTTCCAAGAGAATTAAAAAAAGAGAAAATATATGCCTAAAATGGCTTTAAGATTTCTTACAGATGAGAACATAGCAAAATCATTAGTAAAGGCATTAAGAAATAAAGGGCATGATGTGAAAGATATTAAAGAAGAAAGATTATTTGTGGCTCCTGACAAGGAAATTATAAATACCTCTGTTAAGGAAGACAGAATAAATTTAAGAAATCTTTGGTTATAATAAAAGAGGATTTTATTAAAATACAAATTTGAAGAATGTCAAACCAAATCGGCAATAAAATCCCCATAACAACAGCAATTACAGGCACAACCGTGGCTGTGCGCATATTCAGCAATGAAGCAAATAATCATAGACACCAGCATGCTTATGGCAGCAGCGCAGTTTAAAGTAGATATATTCTCGGAAATTGAAAGGGTTTGCCTTTTCAGCCACGAGCCCTGCATCATAGGCAAGACAATCGGCGAGCTGGAAAACATCCGCGAAAAGCAGAAAGGCAGGCATAAGGCTGCAGCAAAGCTTGCGCTGGCACTGGTCAATGCTTATAAGATAAAGAAAATCCATGGGAAAAAAGAGAATGAATCTGGTTATGTGGACGATATCATCCTCGGGATTGCCGATAAAAGCAGGCACGTTGTGGCAACGCAGGATATTGCGCTTAAAAACAAGCTGAGGGAAAAAGGGATTCCCATAATAACGCTAAGGCAGAAAAAGCATTTGATCCTGCAATAACTGCTTCATCCAAAATCTCATTCGCAGGTTGGCAGCTTCTCGCCCAGCACAGTAAATGGCGCAGTATCGTTGATGTCCCGCAGGGAGCGTCCCCTCCAACTCAGTTTAATTAACTGGTAAATGAGCTCGACTTCAAGGCTGCCAACCCATTTTTGGATGAAGCCCGCAATAACGAAATATTTATATAGATAGTTCCAGAAAAAGCAGCCTATGGCGAGCACTTTCAGAGGGATAATAGAGTTTTTTGACAGCATAGGCCTTTACGATGTTGTCCTGCCTTTTCTGCTTGTCTTCACCATAGTTTTTGCCATCCTTGAAAAGACAAAAGTTCTCGGCACGGAAGAGCATGACGGCAAGAAGTACCCCAAAAGAAACCTCAATGCAATGACTTCCTTTTCAATATCCTTCCTCGTCATAGCCTCTTCTGAGCTTGTGGAGATAATCAGCACGGTTTCCTCCAAGGCAGTTATTTTGCTTTTCCTTTCAGTGCTTTTTCTGCTTCTTGTGGGATCATTTTACAAGGAAGGGGACTCGGTGTTTCTTGAAGGCAGCTGGAAAGCAGTCTTCATGGCGATAATGTTTTTAGGCATAGCCGGGATATTTCTTGACACGCTGACGACAGAGGACGGCAGGACTTGGCTGCAGCGCATAGGAGACTTTCTGGGAGGCGCCAATGACGAGCTCATAGGATCAGTGATAATGCTTGGGCTTGCTGTGGGGCTTATAGGGTTTATAACGAGAGACAGCCACCAGGGCAAACATTAAACGCAACATTTAAATACTAAAAGTTTGAGTTATCTGCTAGAAAGGTGAGTTTATGGCCAGAAATTTTGAGGATTTTATAAGGACGCTAGACCAGTGGGGCTTGACAGATGTCCTGCTTCCGTTTCTTCTCATATTCATAGTCCTGTATTCTGTACTGACAAAGACAAAGATTTTGGGAGAGAGCAAGAAAAATCTCAATGTGGCGGTTGCCGCTATCGTGGGGCTGCTTGTTGTCATTCCGCATGTCATGGGCAATTTTCCCCCTGACAAGGATCCTGTCACAATACTAAACAGCGCCCTGCCCCAGGTTTCCATAGTCATAGTGGCTATTGTCTTCCTGCTTATCCTTATTGGAGTATTCGGGCAGGAGCAGGTGTTCCTTGGAATGACCATGCCGGGATGGATTACATTATTATCTCTCGCAGTCATTGTAACAATCTTCGGCAGCGCAGCCAACTGGTGGCAGCCTTCAATCACCCAGAGCATACAGGATTTTTTTGGGCCTGACACGCTGTCTATTGTTATTATGGTGCTTGTGTTCGGCATTGTAATTGCCTATATCACAAGCGAGCCAAAAGAAGGCGGCGCGGCGTCAATGAAGAAATACGGCATAGATTTCGACAAGCTGTTCAAAAAATAATAATGGCAACATTTCTTGATGTAACGGGCTTGGAGCAATTTTCCAGTATTTTCGTCTTTTTGTTTAGCATCCTGATTCTTTATGCCGTTCTTTCAGCCACCAAGATGCTCGGAGGCAACAAGCTTATAGCAATTTTGATAAGCCTTGTGCTGAGCATTTTTGTCCTTATGTCTTCCTCAATAACTTCAATGGTGGAGGAGCTGGCGCCCTGGATAACTGTAGGGTTCCTGTTCATAGTGCTTGTAGGAGTTGTGGCGAGCCTGCTTGTTGGGGACTCTCCGCTTGTCGCTGCCGCCACTTTTGAGCTCAGGGGCGTCCTTCTTGCATTCCTTGTCATAATAATATTCATAGCATCCATGGCTCAGGTAAGAAAGCATATATCTGTGCCCGGCGATGACGGAACGAGCGACAGCATAGAAGAATTCACAAAGCCAACTACAATTATATTCCACCCGAAAGTCATGGGCGCTATCCTTGTGCTTGCTATAGCTGTTTTCACTATAGGCATGCTTGCATCAAGGGCGGCGGGATAATCATTTTTTCAGAACAAGCTTCTCTCCTTTTGCTATCCTCTCGAGCTTTGCGACATTATCCGTCAAAGTGGGGAGGATATTCTGAAACACTTTCTCCATCGCCTTTATCTCAGTGCCTACTTCTGTAAGATTTTTGTCATACTGGCTTATCTTTCCCAGAATTCCTGCGTTTAAGTTTTCCACGCTTGACCTTAAGTCGCTGATCGACTGCTCAAGCTGGGCTATTTTTGTCTCTGTCTTGGTTTTCCACTCAACTACTGCCTTTATGTCTTTTGCAATTTCCTCCCACTTTTCCTCTATAACTGCCTCCGCGATTTCCTGTATCTTGTCTTCATCAATAGACTGCTGAGGCTGCGCCGGCTGCTGGGCAGGCTGCTGAGGCGCCTGGGGATACTGCTGATAATAAGAGGGAGTTTGCTGCGACTGGTAATCCTGCATAGGCCTCATTGCAGCCTGATTGATTGCATCATAAATCTGAGAAGAGGAATAGCCCTGGCTTTGCAATGCCTGCATTATCTGCTCATTTGAGTAGCCCTGCTGCATCATTCCGGCAACATGGTCTATCGGAACAGAAGAAGGGGCGGCATGATGAATATCCGGCATCACATCTTCCTCTTTCTTTTTCTTCCTGCCAAACAGAGCCATAAAATACCTCTTCTTTAAATCATTTATTTTCAAGAGTATATTTAAAGGTTTCTAAAAAGCCTTTTTCCATTGAACCTTCAATACTGCCTAATTTTTAATTGCACACCTGATTACAATTATTTGGAAAAATTGATGAGATAAAAGCTATAAATGCGCAAATAACTGCGAATAATAACAAGCAGCAAAGTCAGTTTTCCCTGCTTCCGGCCAACGCAAACTGGCTTAATAGCGCTTCCAGCTGTATAAACTCGTTGCTGCCTTCTGTCATCCTGAATTCTATTTCCCCGCATTTCTCGATTAGCTGCATTTTCTGCCGGTTTGGGATGCTCAGCTCAAGAATTTCCTTTTGTATCTGCTTGATGACATCCAATCCCGCCAGGCCGCAATTAAGCATCGTCTCAAGCAGCTTTTCCCTTGCAGCAATAAATCTATTTGCCAATGCCATTTCAAGTATTTCCTTGATCTCCTTGGGCTTTGCGACAGATGCCATGGAATAGACAATCTCCTCTGTAATAGTATCGCTGATGGCTGCTGCGCTCTGCATTATGTTCTCGACATTCCTGCAGTCGCCTTCGCTTATCTCATAAAGCGCCTCTTTTGCTTTTGTATCAACCTTTATTTTCTCCGTTTCAGATATCTTGTCCACAATGAAGAATATATCCTTTTTCTCCAGCGGCTTGAACCTGAAAACCGCGCACCTGCTCTGTATCGGCTCGATGATTTTCGAGGAATAATTTGCCGAAAGAATAAAACGGCACGTCTGGGTGTAGTTTTCCATCGTCCTCCTTAATGCCTGCTGCGCTTCTCTTGTAAGGGCATCGCATTCATCCAAATAAATTATCTTAAAGGGCGCATTTCCTATAGCCTTTGTCCTTGCGAAATCCTTGACTTTGTTTCTTATCACGTCGATGCCCCTTTCGTCACTGGCATTCAGCTCCAAAAAATTCTGCCGCCATTCCGCATCAAAAAGCTGCTTTGCCGCAACCAGCGCAAGGCTAGTCTTTCCAATCCCTGCAGGGCCTGTAAAAAGCAGGTGGGGCATGTTCTTCTGCTTCACAAATGCCATTATTTTCTTCACTATATCTTCCTGCCCCTTTATGTCGGAGAAATCCTTGGGCCTGTACTTTTCTATCCATAATGTGTGCTCCATCAGAAAAGGTAATCAAAATAGGTTTTTATAACTATTGCATTAAGAAATATCCTCTTCGGAAACAACCATAAAATCACCCACTGCGATTACTGCGCTGAATGGAATGAGGATCCTGCTGTCCTTGTCTTTTTCAAGCTCCATCTTCTCTGTATAGGAAGTGGGATTGCTCAGGACCAGATGAATAAGCTCACCTGAATGGGTTTCAAAGACTATGTCGCCGACTTCCCCGAACCTTTTTCCGGATTTGCTTACAACAGTCTTTCCAAGCAATTGCTTCGAGAATCTCTTTTCTTGCTGCTCAGGCATTTGAAACACCAGTTTTCTCTCCTTAGGAGTTAATATGGATTTTAAACTTTAAGTTATATTTAAACCTTTTGATTAAATGTCTTATGTGTTACTACTGCGCCATTTCTTGTTTTCAAGCAAATTTTTGGCTTCCCCAGCTATACTATTTGAAGATAAGCCATATTTATCATAGAGCTCGGCAGGCTTTCCGGACTCGCCATACTTGTCATTAAGGCCTATCCTTTTCATAATGCAGGGATAATTCTCAGACAAGACTTCTGCAACAGCGCTGCCCAATCCTCCTATCACATTATGGTCCTCTGCTGTAATGACGCAGTTGGTTTTTTTGGCCAGCTCAAGAACCAATTTCCCGTCCAATGGCTTGATTGTGTGAATGTTGGCAAGGTACGGCTCTATCCCTTCTTTTTGCAAAATTTCGCAGGCTTTTAATGCCTCATGGACTAAAGCGCCTGTTGCAAAAATCGCAATATCTTTTCCCTTTCTTAGCAATTCGCCTTTTCCAATCTCAAATTTGTATCTTTCATCATGTATTACCGGCAAGGCATTTCTCAAGAGCCTCATGTAAGAAGGGCCATTATAAGTTTCCAGCGCAAAAACCGCTTTTTTTGCCTCAACTGCATCGCACGGCTGGATTACAGCCATGTAAGGCAGTGTCCTGTAGAAAGAGATGTCTTCAATGGCTTGGGCTGACTTGCCGTCCTCTCCTGTGAAGATGCCTGCATGGCTGCCGGCTATCTTGACATTCAGCTTATTCCTTGAAATAATGTTTCTTGTCAGCTCTATAGCCCTTTCCGAGAATATTGCGAAAGTTGATGCATAAGGAATCTTGCCATACACTGCAAGCCCGGCTGCTGTTCCTATCATATTCTGCTCTGCTATGCCCATGCTGAAAAACCTGTCCGGAAATGCATTCTTGAATTTCTCGCTTCTTGTGCTGTCTGACAGGTCCGCATCCAGAACGACAATATCCTTGTTTCTTTTTCCCAGCTCTACAAGAGCATCGCCGTAAGCGTCTCTTGTGGCTATCTTGTCTCCGATTTGCATTTTAGTTATTCAATTTTTATTTTGCCAATATCTTCCATTGCTTTCCTGTATTCTTCCTCATTAGGGGCTTTGCCGTGGAACTTGTGGTTTAGCTCCATAAATGAGACTCCCTTGCCTTTGATTGTTCTCGCGATTATCATTACGGGCTTGCCCTTGACTTTATCTGCATCATCTAATGCCCTGACGATTTGCTCCATGTCATGCCCGTCAATGTCTATAACGTGCCAGTTAAATGCCTTCCATTTTTCAACGACGGGGTCTATGTTCATGACATCTTTTGTCATGCCTGTTTCCTGCACCTGATTCTTATCAAGTATTGCAACTAGATTGCCAAGATTGTAGAATCCTGCTGCCATAGAGGCTTCCCAGACAACTCCTTCCTGCGCCTCCCCATCGCCAATCAGGACATAGACTTTGGAATTTGTTTTGTCGAGTTTTCCCGCAAGCGCCAGCCCTATGCTGAAAGAAATTCCCTGCCCCAGCGATCCCCCTGCAAATTCTATCCCGGGGGTGCTTAATTCAGGATGGCCCTGCAGCATGCTGTTTATTTTCCTGAAATTCTTCAGCTCTGATTTCGGAAAATAGCCTTTATCCGCCAAAACGGCATATAATCCCGGGCTTGCATGGCCTTTGCTCAAAACAAACCTGTCCCTTTCTTTCCAATCAGGTTTTTTTGGGTTTATTTTCAGCTTGTGATAGTACAATGCAGCCAGAATATCTATTTCGCTTAGGGAGCCGCCGGGATGGCCTGACTGGGCGTTATATGTTATTTCAATGATTTCTTTTCTAAGCTCTTTTGCCTTTTGCTTCAGCTTAAGAATTAGTTTTTTGTCTGCCATTGCAGACTGGGCTATATCAGGAAGTTATATATTTTTTGTTTGATTGGCGGCATTGAAAAGTTATAAGTTGCCATCTTTACCTGCGAGCTGATGGCAAACCATAGCGTAGCTGTACAGTAGCTTAACTTATGTCCGCTTTTGTTAGCAGGACATTTGTCCGC
>CAYVTQ010000053.1:0-11241 GCA_964454865.1 uncultured Methanosarcinales archaeon | reverse complement strand
ACAAAGAAATCTAAGTCAATTCTTAAAGTGTGAACTAATTATGAAATTGAACATTCCAGAAATTTCACAGAAAACTATTTATACCCTTAAATCAAAGGCTTTTCAGGTGGTAGAATGGCAGAGGCAAACCTTATCGTCACTTATGAGACTTCGCATGAAGGAAGCGCAAAAACAGAGGTAGAGAGGGCTTTGAAGGCTGCAAGGCAGAAAGCCAAATTTTTAAAGTCGTCCATAGAGGGGCTTTTTCTTCTTCGTGTTCCAAATCCGAAGAAAACCGTCAAGAATCTTTCCAAGCTAAGAAAGAAAAAAGGGATGTTCCAGTTCACTTTCTATTGGGTGCCTGTTGAAAAATGGGTGTCTTCCAGCGTCAATACGCTCCAGAAAGAGATAAAGAAGATGCAGAAAGGCATTAGGAAGAATGAAAGGTGGAAGATGGACCTGCACAAGAGGCATTTTGAGCAGATGCATTCAACAGAGCTTATAATGAAGCTTACAGAGGCTGTTGATAAGCCGAAAGTTGACCTTGAGAAGCCGCAGAAGATAATAGAAGTGCAGATTATCGGGAAAAAGGCGGGACTGGCGCTGCTTAACAAGGATGAGATATTGAGAATTTAAAAGGAGGGATAAAAATGAAAATAATTGTTTTGATGCTTGCTTTATTGGCTGCATTAAGCGCGGCAGTAATAGCGGCAAACGGGTTTGACCAGTTTGGATATAACTATAACGCCAGGCTTTTCTCAGGAAAAGCAGACGGCGTTGACAGAACACTTGACGGCAAATTGTGGGGAAGTACAGCTTACGCCAACGACCATCTTGTAATGAAGTGGTCAAAAGCATGGGATGATGCAAGATTCAACGGCGCTGCGTGGACGCCTGAGGCATGGACTGACAATGAGTGGAATGGAAAAGTTCAAGGCGGAAGCGGTGAGGCGTGGCATTACAAGATTGTGTGGGTAGGCTCTCAGCTGCAAAACAGCCCTTATTGGAAAGAAGGAGGATACCCTATTTGGGGAGAGTTTGAGGTTATACTGTCCCAAGGCACATTTGGAAACCAGCACATTTGGGATGCCCATGCAGTTCCAACAGGATATGGCTCAAAATGAGCTTTTTTTCTTTTATTTTTAACCAAAACTAATAAAAACCCCTCTCATTTCTTATTTGTGATGGGAGTAACTGTCAGACTTTTGTTTTTTGTCGGCTTAATGGCTGTTGCAGTTGCAGCTTACATGGCTGAAGGATGGTATTACAAGATTCCGGTTTGGATACTTATAGCTGCCGGCTGCTATAAGATTGTTAATTTTGTTTCTAAAGACTGATAATGAAAGTTTCTAATCAAAAATTATAAATACTTTCTGATAATTAAAAGTTTTAATGAAAACTATATCCAAGGACATACCTCTGGCTGAGATTACATTAAGGCGATACGAGAAGCCGCATAATTTAGAAGGAAGGGAGCTTGTCAGAAAGCTCTGCCTGTCTCTTGGCCTGCTGCAGCCGGGGGATTCAAGGGATGTGATTGTCGATATATTTCATGTAATCCTTGCCGCCAGAAAAGAGAACAAGAGGATGACAAGCAAGGATGTTGAGAGCGCCATAATAGAGCTTAGGAAGCAGTCCAGCCTTCCCTTGGTCGGCGTCACCTCTCCCAATGTGATTCGGCAGCTTAGGAGGCTCAAGGAAATGTCGATTGTCGAGAAGCACGCCGACAGCTACAGGATCACAGAGCTTTCCAACCTGCACGAGCTTTTTGAGGAGAAGATTGAAAGATACCTTATTCCAAGCATTACGGCGAGGATTAAGGAGTACACCAAGAAGATTGATGATGGTTTTAGTTAATCCTTTTAAAAATCCCAAAATCTCCTGCAGCCAGCAAAGTGTTCATCATAAATTTTGACCTAAGCTGAGGGTCATTAAGGACATTTTCATCCATATCATATTCTGGATCATAGACAATATTAAGTGTCCTATCTTTTATTTTTCTTATTTTTAATACTAATTCTATTATGCTTATTGAGGTGTAATATCGAGAATCAGTCACATCAGCATATCCTAACTTCTCAACAAGAAAGCGGCTTGTCTTAGCTCCATCGGAAAAATATGATGCTGAATCATCAAAAGATACTATTAGAAAAGTGCCCTTTTTAGTGTAGTTTTTGTGAACAAATTCTAAAAAACTATAGTAATCCCTTAATTTATCAGTTCCTCCTTCTACACCTAATCTTAGGTTATAATCATAAGGTGTCATAGGAAATGCGAATTCATTGCCTTTAAGAATAATATAATCAAATCTTTCATTTCCTAACACTTTTTCAACAGATTCAAAATCAGTCATATTTCCTGTTGTATGTGTGTAATTGGTCCATGATAGTCTTGAATAATCATGACCATTATAACTTAAAGGCTGCCCAAAAATTTCTATTGGGGGTATTTGCAGCAACTGAAGCGTCTTTGCCATTGTTAATGTATCTTCAAGAGTTCTGCTAAATCCTGTCAAATGGCCACCTACCTCTGAAGTTGCTATTAATGGAACAGAATCTGCTCCGGGTCCGAAATACAATCCATTTCCATTAAGGAGGCCGTTTCTGGCAAGCCATCTGCATTCTTCAACATACAGCTTAAGAGATTCCAACATGAGTTGAAGAAAGCAAAGACCATTTAAAAATTATCCTTCTTTCATAAAATAGTTTTCAATGCCGTAAGAGTGGATGTTAAGTAAACCTCTTAACTTACTACTGGGCTTTTGGCGAAGGGAAGGGTGGCGTCATTATTTTGCGAGCATCTTTATGATCTACATAAAGCCAGAAGGGAGTTTCAGTAGGAATTCTGGCTATTAATTAGTACAGAAATATGCGAGCTGACGCCACTCCGAGCTATGAGAGCCTTCGCCAAAAGCCCTTATAATCATCAGTTGGGAAGTTTACTTAACAGCGGAGCAAAGCTTATAAATACCCCTAAAATCCATAGCCTATAAATCTAGGTTATAGCTAAAATGGCGACAAGCGTAGTTGAATCATTAGTGCCGGGAGGAAAGGCGACAGCAGCGCCTCCATTAGGGCCTGCTCTGGGGCCTTTGGGAGTCAATATAGGGCAGGTTATATCTGAAATCAACAAGAAAACTGCTGTTTTCAACGGGATGCAGGTTCCTGTGAAGATTTCTGTGAATACTGAAACAAAAGTTTTTGAGATTACAATCGGAACGCCGCCAAGTTCTGCGCTTGTAAAGAAGGAGCTGAACCTTGAGAAGGGAAGCGGGAAGGCAAAGCATGAGATGGTTGCTGACATTCTTATCGAGCAAATCATAAAGATAGCAAAGATGAAGGAAGATTCCACCTTGGGAAAATCTTTGAAGCACAAGGTAAAGGAAATTGTAGGAACATGCCAGTCAATGGGAATTCTTGTTGAGGGAAAGCCTGCGCAGGAGACGATGAGGGACATCGAGGCGGGCAAATTTGATGAGGAGATCAAGCTCGAGAAGACCGAGCTTTCAAAAGAAGAGCTTGCAATGCTGGAAGAAGAGAAGAAGAGGATGGCAGAAGAGCTTGCAAAGAAAAAGGCAGAGTTCGAGAAGGTTGCCAAGGAAATCATTGCTTCTATGGCGGGCAAGCCAAGGCCGCAGATTAAGGTTAAGCTGGTTGAAGCCGGCATCCCAGATGACATGATAAAAGTGTTATTGCCTGTTGAGGGCGCAGCAGCAGAGGGAGCGGCAGCTCCGGCAGCAGGAGCGGCTCCGGCAGCAGCTGCTAAAGAAGCGCCTAAGAAGGAAGAGAAGAAGAAGTAAGCTTGTTTAATAAAAATCTCAATAGAATTCTTTGCATAAATTAAACGCAAAACTATATAAATAAGATAATCCAAAGCAGAATTATAATATTATCTGTTAAAAAAGAGGCGGATTAATGGGAATACTTGGCAAGCTTGCTTTCTGGAAGAAAAAAGATGAGTTTGAGGATATTGGCAAGGATTTGGGATTGGACAAGGAGTTAGGGATGGATACCGGGACCGGCATGAGCCCTGAGCTGGGCTTTGGCATGGAAACAGCAGAGCCCCACAAATACCCTTCATTCCAGCAGCCGGCTCAGCCATCCGGCTACCAATCATATTCGCAGCCAAGCATCCAGCAGCCTTCTTTCCAGCAGAGCCCTCCGTCATACCACCAGATGTCTGATCAGGAATACATAAACTCAAAAAGCCTTGAGGTAATTTCCAGCAAGCTGGATGCCCTAAAGGCTGCGATTGAAAGCATAAACCACAGGCTGGCAAACATCGAGTCAATCGCAAAAGGAGAGCAGGAAGACCGTAGAAGGAGATATTTCTAGAAGAACAGGCGGCATTGAAAAGTCTCCGCTTCGCTGCGGGCTGCCATCGGCTTGGCTACTCATTTTTAAAAATTATTGCAATTTTCTCTCTGGAACTCCGAAAATTGCTTTATGCAATAACCGCAGAGCCTCGCAATATTGATGGCAACCTATATCTTTTCAATGCCGCCTAAAAACAAAAACATTTTTATTAGCAGGCTCTCCAAATTAGGATAATGGGCAAAACTCAAAAAAAATACATTGCGATTTTTTCCATTGCATTTTTTGCTGCCTTGGCGGACCAAATCACCAAATCCCTTATAGCCGGCAGCTTTAGATTTAATGAGTCCCTGCCAATCATAAAAAATATTCTTCATTTTACATATGTATCCAACACAGGCTCTGCATTCGGACTATTCAAAGGCTTTAATTTATTTTTAACAGTAATTTCAGCTATAGCGGCTGTTATTATTGTTTATAATATAAAAAATATTGAAAAAAACAATAGGCTGATGCAGATTCTTGCAGGCATGCTTCTAGGCGGCGTGGCTGGAAACCTGATAGACAGATTAATGTATGGCTATGTTATTGATTTTATTGATTTTAGGATTTGGCCTGTTTTCAACATTGCGGACAGCCTTATTACTATAAGCATTGCCGGGTTAATAATCTATACATGGAAGAAATAGATATACTTCAATTGTTTTTCATGCAATCTTCGCAAATCCCGCTTATGTCAATCTGGAAATGGCATATGCTTCCTCTAAAATTTTTTCTCAAGAAATCCAGCCTGTCTATTCTTATATGCATTTTCCTGCCGCATTTCTGGCATATAAAATGGCAATGACTGTCTAAATCCCCTGAATATACTGATTTTCTGCCGCAAATGTAGGAATGGAGCAGGCTCATTTTTTTCATATTGCCGAGAAACCTGTACACTGTGGCTGCGCCTATCTTGCCGTCCCTTCTCTTTGCTTTCTCATGCAATTCCTCTGCTGTGAAGAAGGAGCTAAATTTCTCCAATTCCTCCCTTAAAATCTTTTTCTGTTTTGTTTCCCTGAAACCCTCTGCCATTATTGATAATGCAAATCAATAACTTATTTATATAAGTTGCCTGTGTTAGTATAAATAAAATGCACGTCACCTGGCTTTATTCAATGGCAAGCGTAATGGTGGTTAGCCTATTGTCCCTTGCAGGCGTATTTACGCTTTCCATGAAAGAGGAAAAGCTGAAAAAATTTCTTATTTATATGGTAAGCTTTGCAGCAGGGGCGTTATTCGGGGATGTCTTTATACACTTGCTGCCTGAGGCGTTTGAGAAAACCGGCTTTGGGCTGAATATCTCCCTGTATGCGCTTTCAGGAGTTGCTTTTTCATTTGTAATTGAAAAAATAATCCATTGGAGGCATTGCCATCTGCACAATGCAAAGGAACACATACACCCTTTTGCTATGATGAATCTTTTTGGAGACAGCGTGCATAATTTCATAGACGGCATGATTATCGGAGCAAGCTACCTCGCCTCAGTCCCAATAGGCATAGCAACAACTTTAGCTGTCATTCTGCATGAGATACCGCAGGAAATAGGTGATTTCGGCGTTTTGATGCACGGCGGCTTTTCAAGGGCAAAAGCACTGTTTTTTAATTTTATGACTGCGCTTACCGGGATTTTGGGCGCTGCAGTCTCACTATTGATAAGCTCATATGCGGATAACCTGAATATTTTCCTCATCCCATTTGCTGCAGGAAGCTTTATTTACATAGCGGGCTCTGACCTAATACCTGAATTGCATAAAGAGGTAAAGGTCGAGAAATCCCTATTGCAGTTTGCTATGCTTGTTCTTGGTGTGGCTCTAATGCTGGCACTTCTAATGGTTGATTAGGTGTTAATGCAATAACAAATAAATCTCAGAAAACCAGTAAATTAAAAAAATCAAAAATTTCTCATAACCTTGTCCTTGCCCTTTCTTCCTCTCCGGGCAGATTTCTTCTCTTCTTTCTCCTCCGCCCCTATAGGCCTGGCTTCCACCGCTTCAATCTCCTCTTCATCATCCCCGCCAAGGCTGAACAGGGAAATAACCAATGTAATGACTGAAGCAACTACTGCCGGAGTCAATGCAAAGCTCTTTGTCTTTGTCATCATATAGATAAACAGTATGTCTATAAGCGCCAGAACTGAAAGCACAGCAAGCCATGTCCATCCCCACGATTTGTCAAAATACACCGCAGCCATACCTATCAGCGCTGCAAGGATGAATGCTGCAAGAAGAATAAACTCGCCGATGAAAAAATACCTGTGCAGGTCAAAGATTATGAATGTCAGCCCTACAAAAGCGACAAGAAAAACAATGCTTGTCAGCAAAAAGCTGAAATTGTACTTTCCCATTTTCAGGATTTGATGAAAATATTCCATATTTAAATATTTCTATCAAAAAGTAGTGAAAGTGTAACTGGGCGATAACACCTTTTAGAATTCCTGGAACTCATCCATTTTTTTGAGGTACCCTTTTCTCTCAAGGAAAGAAATCTGCGTCGGGCTGTACTTATAGACGATGTCACCCTTTTCATCCCCGCTGAATTCCCACGGCTCTACTATAAGCACATCGCCTTCCCTGACCCATAATTTCCTCTTCATCCTGCCCGGGATCCTGCATATCCTTGTTTTGCCGTCAAGGCATCGCACCCTCATCCTTGATCCTCCAAGCCTCTGCTCAAGGATTCCAAACGTCTGCGGCGATTTAGGAAGCTTAATCCTGGAGATCTCCATCTGCATCTTTTCCTGCATTTCCATCTCTTCCTTCTTCCTGCTCATTTGGCAAATAATTCGGGCGTGGTTTATATATGTTTCGAACATTAAAAAAATCATTTTAGAAACCTTTTTATTTAAGCTAAACAGGGAACAGTTTAGTGGTATTTTGCCGAAAATAAAAAAAATACATGCAAGGGAAGCTCTTGACTCAAGAGGCAACCCTACAGTGGAGGCTGCCGTATTCACCGGCTCATGCTCTGCAAGCGCAATGGTGCCGAGCGGGGCGTCAACGGGAGTGCATGAGGCCTTGGAATTAAGGGATAATGACAAAAAGAAGTATTTGGGCAAAGGCGTTCTAAAAGCTGTAAATAATGCCAATAAGATTATTGCAAAAAAGCTAATCGGCGAAGATTGTACAAATCAGAGGCATATTGACAACATACTTATTGAGCTGGACGGCACTGAAAACAAGTCCAGGCTGGGCGCAAACGCAATTCTTGCCGTTTCAATGGCAGCATGCAAGGCAGGGGCGTTGGCTTCAAAAATGCATTTGTATAGCCATTTGAGCAGCGTTTCAGGAAGCAAAAAATTAACGCTTCCGGTATCTCAGATGAACATACTTGATGGGGGGGCGCATGTCGGCGCTGAAAATGACATACAGGAATATATGATTGTTCCGCATGGATTCAAATCATTTTCTGAAAGCCTGAGGGCAGGGGCAGAAACTTACCAAATAACAAAAAAAAATATTGTTAAAAAATACAGCTACAAGGCGGCATCTGTAACTGCAGAGGGCGGATTTATTGCGCCGATGGGCGGCGTTGAGGAAAGGCTGCAATTCCTGCAGGATGCTATTGATGAGGCAGGCTACGCCAAAAAAATTTCCCTTGCGCTTGATTCAGCTGCATCGGAATTCTATAATGGCGGAACATACATAATCTCCAATAAAAAATACCCAAAATATGAATTGATTGATTTTTATAAGAACTTAATAAAAAAATTCCCCATCGTTTCCATTGAAGACGGCATGGCGCAGGATGACTGGGAAGGGTGGAGTTCATTAAACAAGGAAATTGGAAGCAAAGTCCAGCTTGTAGGCGATGATCTGCTTGTCACGAATATAGGAAGAATAAAGACGGCATTGAAACATAAAGCCTGCAATGCATTGCTGCTGAAAGTCAATCAAATAGGGACTGTTACAGAAGCCATTGACGCTGCAAATATAGCCATTAAAAATAAGTGGAATGTTGCTGTAAGCCACCGCTCCGGCGAAACAGAAGACACTTTCATTGCTGACTTGGCTGTCGGCATCGGCGCATCGCAAAGCAAGTTTGGGGCGCCTGCAAGGAGCGACAGGACTGCAAAGTACAACCAGCTTTTGAGGATTGAGGAAGAACTGGGAAGCAGGGCGAAATTTCAGAAGATGTAGGATGAAAAAACCAATCATCACTTTAACAAGCGACTTCGGCGTGCAAAGCCAGGGCGTGGGAATAATGGAAGGCGTTGCATTGGAGATAAATCCCGATGCCCATGTAATCCACTTAATGCACGGGCTGCCGGACTTTGACATATCCTATGCTGCAAGGACTATGGAAACGATAAATTATCTTCCTATTGGTTACCATGTTTGTGTTGTTGATCCGGGCGTCGGGACAAAAAGAAAGCCGATAATCATCCAGACAGGAAGAGGAGATTTTTTAGTGGGCCCTGATAACGGCGTTTTGCTGCCCGGGACAAGATTTCTTGGGGGCATAAGGAAAATTGTTGAGATAACCAATGAGAAATACATGAGAAAGCCGGTTTCCCCAGTATTCCACGGCAGGGACATATTCACGCCTGCTGCCTCTTATCTTTCCAAAGGCGTCAGGATGGAGGAATTTGGCAGGGAGTTAAATGCTAAAGAGCTTGCAAGTGCCCCTTATGAGGAAGCTGCTGTAAAGAGCAACAGGATTTATGCCAAAGTTATATCCATCAATAAATTCGGCTCCCTTCATTTGAATATAACCTATGATGCATGGGATTCCGGCAATTTCAGGCTGAACGATATCCTGAACTTAAGGTTCAATAAACAATCACTAAATGCTCCCTATGGGACTACATTTGGAGATGCCAGTGTTGGAAAACCACTGATAATAAAAGATGATTATGGAAGGGTTGAAATTGCCATAAATCAGGGCTCATTTGCAAAGAAATATAAAATCAAAATCGGAGACGAAATACTAATAAGCAAAAAATGACAAAGATTGTATTTGTAAGGCACGGGGAAAGCACATGGAACAGGGAAAACAGGTTTAGCGGATGGACGGATGTTGATTTGTCGGAGAAAGGGATAGAGGAAGCAAAAAAAGCCGGAAAGCTGCTGAAAAAAGAAGGCTACACTTTTGATATTGCATTTACATCTTTATTGAAAAGGTCAATAAGGACTTTATGGCTGGCTCTTGATGAGATGGACCTGATGTGGATTCCTGTCTATAAGTCATGGCGCCTTAATGAAAGGCATTATGGCGCTTTGCAGGGGTTAAACAAAGCGGAGATGGCTGCAAAACACGGCGAAAAGCAGGTATTATTGTGGAGGCGAAGCTATGACGTCAGGCCGCCTGCACTCAAAAAAAGCGATGATAGGCACCCTGCAAAAGACCCTAAGTACAGGGAGTTGGGCAAAAGCCAGATTCCTGCGGCAGAATCTTTGAAAGACACTGTTGCAAGAGTGATTCCTTATTGGAAAAGGGATATCGAGCCGATGATAAAGGCGGGCAAAAAAATCCTTATAGTGGCCCATGGCAACAGCCAGAGAGCCATCTTAAAGCATCTTGACGGCATATCTAATGAGGATATACTCAACCTAAACATCCCGACGGGAATACCCCTTGTTTACGAGCTTGACAAAAAGCTGAAGCCGGCAAGGCATTATTATCTTGGCAATCCTGATGAAGTGAGGAAAGGTATGGAGGCAGTTGCTGCGCAGGGAAAGACTTCATGACTGCTTAGCCATTTCAGATAATTAACCATCATGCAATAATCAATTTTTCTTATGCAGCTCCGATAAATTTAAATAAACCTGCTGCAATGAAGTTTTATGGTAGACGATTTGCTTAAAGAGCTTGAAAAGGGCATCAAGGCGCAAAAGGCGCAAAGAAATGTTCCGAAGCAGGATGCCAAGTCTGCTCCCAAGCTCAATATTGATGTTGGCAGGGACCATAAAGTCAATGTAAGCTCCCAGGAGGAGGAAGTCAAGGAGATTTCTTTTAAGTTTCATCCAAGAACTATAGAGAGGTTTGCCTATCTTTTTGCCATACTGCTTTTGCTTGGGTATATAGGCTATGATTTTGCGTTTTTGCACGGCTCCGGGGCAACTGCTGCCGTGACTAAGTCTGTGGAGCAGGAAAAAACCGAAGCTGCTGCAGCCAAGGAAGAGCCCAAGCCCGCGGCACAGGAGGCTGTAAAGCCGGTACCGGCGCCTGTTGTGGAAGAAAAGAAAGAGGAGCCAAAGCCTGCAGTTGAGGCCCCAAAAGTGCAGCTTTCCGGAAAAATAGATATCAAGATTGTATCTGTTGACAAGGAGAAGAAGAGCGAGACATTAGGCTCTGTCAATAGCGTGACATTTTCAATAGAAAACGGCAAAGATGCAGTGTTTTTCCCTCATGTGACCGTTGTGGCGTATGATAAAACCACGGAAGAAACGATGTCTGACAAGTCAAGAGGGACTTATACTTATCCTTCCGGCATAGAATCCGGGAAAAAACAGACAGGAACAATATCGTTAACGCCGAAATCATTTTCCAACCTGAATCAGGAGAAGACGCTGATACTTTACCTGAGGGAGAAAAATGCTGAGGGGAAAGTGCTGACCACTGCAACTTCTAATTTTTTGATAGATTAATTTAAATATAATCAATTAAATGAAAATAAGATGTCCAAACTAATCTCCCTGATAGCAATCCCGCTGGGGTTTCTTATAGCTCTGAAGTATTTTGGAATTTACGATGCCTCTCCCTTAATACCTTACAACTTGGCAATGATTGGGGCTTTGTTCCTTATAGCCACGCAGATAATCACCCACATCATAGTCAGGGTGGCAAGCAAAGGCTCTACTTTCATGGGTAAAGTGATACATTTTACCCTTGCGCTCCCCGGAATAATTTATTTAATAAACCTGGAGTTTCCCCTAAACTTAGG
This sequence comes from uncultured Methanosarcinales archaeon, assembly GCA_964454865.1. Classification (GTDB taxonomy): domain Archaea; phylum Nanobdellota; class Nanobdellia; order Woesearchaeales; family GW2011-AR4; genus JACOZO01. Next base: position 24 of record CAYVTQ010000053.1, on the reverse strand, counting down.
ATTTGACCTGGAAATTGTAATCGC
>CAYVTQ010000052.1:0-11693 GCA_964454865.1 uncultured Methanosarcinales archaeon | reverse complement strand
GACGTAGCAAACTTGTTTGCTACGCAATGGGAACCTACGGAGTTGGTACCGAACTTTGTTCGAGTATTTTTGCAATCATGCTCAACCTTATAATGCGAGCCGATGGCAGCCCGACTGAATAGGAGAATTTCGCACCAACTTTGTATATAAAAAAATAATTATTTAAGAATTCATGTAGCCCTGCATGAATCCTTCTTCAACTGCACTGATTTCATCATCTTCTATGGCCACTTCAATCCTATTTGAACTGTAAAAATCATCCTTTTCAGATGTCTCTTCCACAAATTCGCCAAAAGACTCGTCTTCCATTTTGCCCACCTCACTTTCCAGCGCCGGCAAACTGCATGTCAAAGCTCCTCATGTCCCTGCATGCCTTTATGCTAAGTGCCTTCATCTGGCTAAAAAAAAGCTCCTCAATTGTTTTTTGCGTTAAGTCCATTTTTGGTCACCTCTAAGTTTTTCTTTTAATTTTTATAATGTGAAAGCCCGGCAGGAAAATCTTGGGGGTGATTTTTTCCTGCCAAGCTTTTGAATGTATGTGGAATTCCGATTGTATTTTTGCCTCGCTCACATGCCCTAAGCATGATATTGCGCAATCGGAATTTCCAGCCTTCTAATGAGCATCAGTTCACCAGTGCGCTACTCCCATGTTCTTCATGAAGCTATTAGCGCCGGTATGATCAGGAAACCTTCCGCTTCCAGCCATTTTTGTTGAATGGTGGCAGTCAGAGCAAAGCTCAAACCACGGTTTTATTTTCATTCCGCACAATTCGCAGTATGCCATATCCAATCACCTCCGAGTTTTTACGAGAAGGTGCCGAAAACCTATTCAGGCTTGTCTGCTGGTTTTCAAGCACCTCATGCTATAGTAGAACTTACTTTGTTTAAATAGGCTGCAGGGGTGTTTGGCCAGTGTCCAGTGCTTATTTTCAATATGGAAAAGAAATATTTATATAGTTTCATTCTATAATGATTAGTATGTTAAAAAAGAAAAAACAAAATCCTGCATTTAAGGCAATCAGACTGCTTTTTTTGGGATTATGGTGGCTTCTCAAAAAAATTTCAAAATTAGTTTCATTCACATTCAATAAAACGAAAGAGGCTAGGACAACATCAAAAAGGCAGAAAATAAGCGACGAATCTGCTTATGACGAGTTTAAGCTCATTGAGAACATCAACGGCTCGATGCAGGATTTCACAAGGAAAGTAGAAACCAACAAAAGCACAATTGGCATAATTTTGGGAGCAAGAGGCTCCGGAAAAAGCGCTTTTGGGATGCGGCTTTTGGAAAATATTTACTCAAAAACAAAAAGGAAATGCTGCACACTCGGCTTCAGAAAAGAAGACCTTCCTATATGGATTAATGCTGTTGATGACATTAAGGAAATTCCCAACGGATCTTTTGTGCTGATAGATGAAGGCGGCATTTTGTTCAGCTCAAGGCAGTCAATGAAAGATGCCAATAAAATACTGAGCGAACTGCTCCTGATATCGAGGCATAAGGACCTGAGTATAGCCTTTATCACCCAAAATTCCTCCAATATAGAGATAAATGTCATAAGGCAGGCTGATTACCTGATATTAAAGCCGTCTTCATTGCTGCAGATTGACTTTGAGAGAAAGAAAATAAAAGATATTTATGCTGGCGTCAATGGCAAATTTGAAAAATATAAGGAAATGAATGGAGTTGCTTACACCTATTCCGACGTGTTTAGGGGATTCATCGCCAATTCGTTGCCAAGCTTTTGGGGCACTGGGCTAAGCAAGGGATTTAGCGGAAAATAGGGCTTTGAATTCATCACAAAATTTTTAAAATTAGGAAAGTAAATGCTGCTATGAAATCCCTCCACCTAATCCTCTCAGGCAAAGTTCAGGGAGTCTTCTTCAGGCACAACACAAAGAAAAAGGCAGATGAATTAGGATTGAAAGGATATGCCAAAAATCTTCCTGACGGCACTGTTGAAGTGGTTGCGCAGGGGAGCCAGGAGAATCTTGAAGAATTAATCGCGTTTATCAGGAAAGGGCCCGGCATTGCGCAAGTCACAGGCATCAAATCAACGCACAAGCAGCCAGAGAATTTCGGCAGTTTTGATATAAGGCACTGAGAAATTAAAAAATAGATCACTATTCTTGCAATAAAGTAAAAGATTAAGAAAACAATAAAAATTATAAATAATAAAATATCTAATATTCAAAATGAAAATAAGATTCAATGTACTGGCTCTTGTGGTGATATTGCTCATTGCAGCATGCCAGCAGCAAATTCAGGATGCCGAAACTGCTGCGAATGCACAGCCAGTCGTAAAGAATGTTGAGATTCTAAAAAACCGGGACACTTCAGAAATTGAAGAAAAGGATGTTTATTATTACCATGATTCAAAGGGCTTTCTTGCAATGCCGAAAAAAGAGGGAGCCTATCCTGGAATTGTGATGATACACGAATGGTGGGGCCTGAACGACAACATAAGGGAAATGGCAAGGCAGCTTGCTTCAGAAGGCTATGTCGTGCTTGCTGTTGACATGTTCGGAGGCAAAGTCGGGAAAGATGCAACAGAGGCAAGGGAGTTTTCAAATGCAGTGAGAAACAATCCGGCCAAGGCAATTGAAAATCTTAAGGCAGCCGTCCAATACCTGAAATCCCAGAATAATGTCAATAAGGACATAATTGCCTCAATAGGATGGTGCTTCGGCGGGCAGTGGTCTTTGCAGCTCGCTTTAAATGAAGAAATGTCCGCGACAGTTATCTATTACGGCAGCCTTGAGACAAATGCAACAAAATTATCTGCCATAAAATGGCCAATTCTAGGAATTTTTGGAGACAAGGACACTTCAATTCCAGTCGATACCGTAAAGAAATTTGAAGTTGCATTGAAAGAGGCAGGGGTTGAAAACGAAATCCATATTTACGGGGATGTCGGGCACGCTTTCGCCAATCCATCGGGAGCAAATTACGCGCCTGAGCAGACAAAGGATGCATGGCAGAAGACGCTGGAATTCTTTGAGAGGAACCTGAAAGGAAAATAGCCAGTCAAAACTCCGTCAGCTTCTTCGCGCTGTCGTTAAATTTTACTATGGTAGTATTGCCGTCGGCACCGCCTTCTGTTTTCTCCAGGGAAACAAACTTGTCTTTCTCTAATTTGTCGACTTTCCTCTGAAAAGACCTGTAGGCAAGGCTGCCTCCCTGCTTCTGATAAGCCTCAAACAGGCTCCCTATTTTGCTGCCTGAATTGGATTTTATAAGATCCACTATCTTCCTCTCGTCAACAGCCAGCTCATTGCTGTCCTTTGCTGTAAAATCCGCGATTTTTGACAGTGCCTCCTGCGCATGCTCCAGCGCTATTTTCCTTGAGGATTTGCCTTCTGCAATGTTCGCTGCCTCCCTCATTAAGTAAAGCCCTGTCCTTATATCCTGCGCATCAGACGTCTTTTTGGCAATAAGCTCAAAGGCGTCATCATTCCAGACGCCCGGTACAAAGGCGTATTCCATCCTATGCCTTAAAATTCCCCTTGTTTCAGCGGGATTGTACGGCTTAAACTCAAGCATTTCCGCCATGAGCCTCGATTTGACCCTTTCATCAAGATTGGAAATCCATTCTTTCTTGTTGGTTATAAGCACGATGCTTTTCTTGAATATCTCCTCGATTATCATATAAATCAGGTCAACATCCTCCAGCCTGTCAGCCTCGTCAAACACAAAAACAGCGGATTTCCTGTTGAGCAGCTGCTTTATAACATTGAAAAGCTCTTCTGTCCTCCTGTTCTGCACAAACTTGTAGTCCAAAAGCTCGCAGATATGGATAATAATTTTGTGCGTTGTATTTTTGTCCCAGCAGTTTATGTAAATGGGGATTATCTCATCAGTCTCTTCTTTGATCTCATCAAGGATATGGGTGCACGCAACTGTCTTGCCAACGCCCGGCCTGCCATGCACAAGCACGCTCTTGCCGTTTTTTTCCATGAACAGGGGCTTGATGCAGCTTACAATATATCTCTGCTCGCTCTCCCTGTAAGGGACAAGCTTGGGCTGGTAGGCATAATCCAGCGCGTACTCATTTTTAACAAGGCTCTCGCTGCTTCCCAGAATGTCTTTAAAAATGCCGCCCATTTTAGGAATAAGTAAGGCAGATTGTTTATATAATTTTTGGATTGGAATATAATAGCAGGGAAATTGAAATCCGACGGCTTTGTGTAAAAACTCGCTTTGCTCGGGCTTTGGCATCGGCTCGCATCTTTATGTTTAACATTAAGGCAAAAATACTCGAAAATCAACAGACAATCCTGATTGGATTTTCGGTAACTACTCCGTAGTTTCCCATTGCGTAGCAAACTTGTTTGCTACGTCAGGAGGAACAACGATTCCTCCGCTACAATTTCCTTTTCCACCCATGTGGTGCCGAACTTTGTTCGAGCATGCCTGCTGGAATTCTTGAAGATGCTCGCGAAATAAGATGCCAAACCTGCTTTTTACACAAAGCCAAATCCGACGAAAGATTTATAAACCACTATCCGATTTCAAATTAGCTTTTCTTAAGATATTAAGGATTACAGAATGGAACAGCTAACAAAATACGAGCAGGCAAGGATAATAGGTACAAGGGCTATGCAGATTTCCATGGGAGCCCCTTTGTTTGTAAAGTTGGCGGAAAAAGACCTGCAGAATATGAGGTACAGCCCAATAGAGATAGCCAAAATGGAGTTCCAGCAGGAGCTTATACCGGTAGGTGTTAAAAGGCCAATGCCTGCCCAGAAGAAAAAAGAGCAGCAGCAAGTGCACTATTTTGACCAGACAAAGCTTGAGTAAAAATGGGACGAATAAAAACATTGCTTATCAAAAGGGTGACAAGAAAGCTGATTGAGAGGCATGGCTCTGACTTCAGTGCGGATTACTCGAAGAACAAGCAGATCGTTTCAAAATATACTGACGTAAGGTCAAAAAAGCTCAGGAACATCATAGCAGGATATGCCACAAGGCTCACTAAATTCAAGCTCTCAGACAAGTTGCCTTCAAGGAGATTTACAAAAGAAGAGGATTTCTCGAAGTATTATAATTAATATACAGACACATTGTAATTTATAATGGAGATTCAATATAAATCAAAATGACTTATAATGGCGAATCCAGAAGAGAATATCCTATTAAGTTTATATTAAACAATCTTGGATTTGATCCTTCTGTTTTTGATGGTAAGATATTGGATGTGGCAAACAGGCAAATCTTGTAAGGCATCTTCAAAAACTGGGGATATATGCTGATGGAATAGATATTATCTTGAAAATGGGTGAAACGACACATTTCATGAAGGGAGATTCTAGATTAATTCCAAAGCCGGATAATTTTTATGATTTGGTGATTTCGCATTATGCCCATTTATCATTAGAAGGGATGGAACATGGCAGAATTACTATTAATCAGATATCGGGGGATAACAATGCCTTTGAGCGGATATACGAAGACAGAAGACCAATTCTATTGAAGAGAATAGAAGAGGCAATGAGAGTTTTAAAGCTGGGAAAAAACCTTGTTATATGGCCTGAGCCGCATTATTTTCTCAAGGATGCAGGGGGACTGGTTATTGGAAAAAGGATTTATGCTCCAAGTAGAGCCTTTGGAGAGATATTATCCTGACCAGCTTGAAGCTGCCAGAAGCGGATTCACAGAATATGTGCAAAGGCGAATTTTAACAAAAAGACAATGAAAGTATTGTTATTTGGTTTTGAACTTCTCTCTCAATCTCCTCTCAACATTCTCAGGCACAAAATCCTTAACAGAGCCTCCGAACATGGCAATTTCCTTCACAATGCTGGAGTTAAGGAAGGCATAATTGTCTTTAGTCATTATAAACACGGTTTCTATATTGTCATCAAGCTTCCTGTTCAGCAGCGCCCTTTGGAATTCAAACTCGAAGTCAGAAACAGCGCGCAATCCCCTTATTATAATCTTGGAGTTTCTTTTTTTGACATGCTCCAGCAGAAAGCCCTTAAAATGCTCAACTTCCACATTGCCGCCGCCTTTTAGGGCATCTCTTATCATGTCAGCCCTTTCCTGCAGCGTGAACAATGATTCTTTCTGCGGATTATCCCCTACAAGGACAATGAGCCTGTCAAACAGCTTTAAGGCTCTTTTAATAACATCAATGTGCCCGTTGGTTACAGGATCAAAAGAGCCGGGATAGACTGCGGTTTTCATATTAATAAAAAATGGCGCGCTGTTTATAAAATTTGATGTGTTTAAGAATATATATTTCGGACAATGCAACAAAACCGAAAGCTTTATAAATAAGTTAATATACAAATAAGTATACTGGTATATGAATACAAATGCTGAATTTCCTTGTGATTTTCCGCATTTGCAGAAGCCTTCGCGGCTTTTGGCATATACTAGTAAAACAAAAACATTTTCAAGAAAGAGGCTACGATATTTGAGGCTTGCGCCTCAGATGAAGGTAAAGAACCGCTATGCTTTCTGAAAGTTTAGCGCCTTTGGATTCGATGATTCAAGGAATCGCCAAAAGCCTCTTTTTTGAAATTTTAAGCCATAAAAGGTGCCAGATGCAGGACAACATTGAGGTATTCAAGGAAAACGTCGATTCGTGGATAAAGCAGATAAGAAGGGAGTTCTCCGAGTTTTCCGACATTCCGGCAATAGTGCAGGAAAATACAGACAATATACAACATAATTACGAGCTTATTTATGAGCTGAAAGATGAGATTGAGGAGCTTAAGCAGGAGATAAACGCTTTAAAGCTTATACAGATAGTTTCTTTAAGGTCCAAATTGCAGGAAGCAAAAGAGCAGCAGGTCAATACAGTTTAAGTACACATTCCAAAAGACAATGGTATTTATAAATTATCTTTTGAAAATTATGAATTTGTCGTCAATTTTTAAATTGTTTGTAGCCATTAACTAAGCCTAAATTCATTATTGGGAAAAAGTGCTATAATCTACTTGAAAGTGTATTTAAGATTCAATTCAGCGCACAATTAACTCTATCAGAATAATAGTCAAAAATAAATAACTGTTGAATTTAAATTTCTAAAAACTGCTAATAGCTATTTTCTTCCTGAAGTAATCTCTTTTATTATCTTATTCAGGGCATCATCCACAGCAGCAAGCAAATTTCTGTTAGTGGTCTCGGAAGCATACTTTTTGCCGTTGTCAATAACATATGCATGAAGCTCGTAAATTTCCCCCTTTTCCTTTTTGTGCACATCTTTCAGAGTAATCTTTACAAGCTCAATATTCTTCCCATGGCATTCTATTTTGCGAAGATAACTATTTGCAAGCTTACTGACAAGGTCTAATGATGACTCCTCAATCCCGCCGAATCCGGCATATTGTATGGATATTGCAATTTTTCCGCTACTTTTATTCTTATTAGAGCTCATACTATCAACCTCTTTAGTATCCCTCAAATGATATCTTATTGCCGCCTTTATCCAGTATTGTGCGGCTTTTTCCGGAGCTTCTCACTTCCCCGACAACATCAGCATCTTTCGCCATCTGCAGAACATCATCAGCGTCCTCTTTCTTTGCTATTGCAAAAAATCCCATTCCCATGTTAAAAGTGGTGTACATCTGCTCATCGCTAAACCCAGACTCTTTCTGCATCAGCTCAAAAATCGGCTGAGGCTTCAGCGGCTTATTTATAAAAAATTCAAAACCCCTGATCCTATTGAGGTTCTTCAGCCCATAGCCTGTATTATTGGCGCCTATCACATCAAAATTTTTGGATATCTCTGCCATTGGCCTCGTATAAATTTTTGTAGGCTCCAGGAGCAGCCTTCCGATTGTAGAGCCGTCAAACCTGCTGTCCAGTGAAAATCTGCCTTTATATTTCTTCCTGAATTCCTCTCTTGCTTCAAAATCTCCCTTAAGCAGATAGTGCCTGAAGTCAGTATATCCGTTTGAATGCGGGCCCGAGCTCCTGAATGCCATTATTTTGTCTCCTGCCTTTATGCTCTTGCCCATGCTTTTCTTTTTAACAAATCCGAGCATGCATCCTGCAATGTCAAATCCATATCCCTGCCTCGCAGAGCTCAGCAATTCATCAACAGATGCGGTTTCACCCTTGCCGAAGTTGATTTTCACCGAATTACTTAATATTCCTGAAGCATCGCACTGCTCAAGCCCCTTGGCCATCCCTTTCACAATATCCCCTGCAATGCGCTCTTCCTCAATCCTGCTCTGGCATGCCAAATAATCCATGAACAGGAACGGGCTTGCCTTTCCCAAAGTAGCCAGGTCATTTGCGCACATCGCAACGCAGTCAACACCTACACTGTCAAACTTCCCCATGGCTTCAGCAATAATGAGCTTTGTCCCGACGCCGTCAATGGCAGAGGCGATAAAATGATCAGGAAGGATTTCCGGATTCGCATAAAGCTCCGCAAAATTGCCCAGCTCATTCCTTACTATGTCTTTTTTCAGCGAAGAAGGTATTGCTTTCTTTATAGCCTCAACTGCCCTGCTTTCACTCTCCTGATAGCCCTGCTTCATGTAGAATATGATTGAATAACTGCTTAAATAGTTTTCTAAAAATAAAGAAAATTATAAACTCTTCTTGCAAGGCTTTTGGCGAAGGGAAGAGTAGCATCAATTCTGCGAGCATCATCAAAAATTCCAGCAGGCACGCTCGAACAAAGTTCGGCACCACATGGGTGGAAAAGGAAATTGCAGCGGAGGAATCGTTGTTCCTCCTGACGCAACAAACTTGTTTGCTACGCAATTGGAACCTACGGAGTTGGTACTGAACTTTGTTCGAGTATTTTTGCAATCATGCTCAACCTTATAATGCGAGCTGATGCCAAAACCCGAGCAAAGCGAGTTTTTACATAAAGCCTATTTTTTGCAAATAAACATCGCATGGTCTTTCTGGAACGGTGACAGTTCCCTATAGTCAACCAATGTCATCCTGCTTTCTAGCTTGTGCTTCACTTCCTTAAAGAGGTCAGCGGGCCTTCTTGTCACATCAATGCTTCTTGCCTTTAAGGCCAATATAGCATAGCCCTTGTCTTTCAGGAACAAACTCGCATTTTTCATGAAAATGTCAAGCTGATTTTTTTGCGCAACATCCTGGTAGACAACATCGGCCATGCTTATTCTTTCCATCAATTCCTTTGTTTTGTTGGCATCGGCCAAGATAGGGGAAATATTTTTCCTGTCATAGCACAAAAACACCAAGTCCCTTACAACTCTTGGCGCAATATCAACCGCAAAAATAAATCCTTCCTCCCCAACAATGTCAGAGACATGGCTCACAGTTGTTCCGGAAGCCGCCCCCAGGTAAAGAACTGCATCACTCCTCCTTATGAAAATATTGGGGCTGCCCTTGAGTATTGCAGCGCACAATTTGCTTTTATAAGAATCCCATTCCCTGTATTCAACCTTATCCTGGACTATCAGCTTTTCGCCATAGGCCTTTTTCCCCGGAACAAGATTTTCAGTGTATATTCTCCTATACTTCCCTTCTCCAGACTCAAAAACCTCAAATATTCTTGATTTTGATATTTTGATTTCCTTTTTCATTCTTTGCTGAACTTATCCTCAACTTCTTTTCTTAACTTATCCCCTATAAACTGCCCCTTGAAATAATCCACCCTCGCTGCAATTGAAATCTTGTCAGCCAGCGCCCTTGCAGCCCTGCCCTGATTGCCCCTGCTCTGCCTCTGGATCAATGAATGGGAATACAGGATGCCGTATTTTGGCGGCTTTGCGCCTGTCTTCATGTGCCTGAACAATGCCTTTTCAGCCCCTAATATCTGCACAGTGGAGGAGGGCATAATGCTCAGTTTTTTCAGGCTGCCTGCTTCCTGAATGAGCTTTGCGCCTGTCAAGACTCCTGCAACGGCAGCCAGATTAGGGCAGAAATTTTTCATCACGCTTTCCAGATACGCTTCATGGCCTTTTCTCAAATTATACATGCCGTTAATGTGGCTGGCAAGAGATTTCATAGCTTCTATGTCCTCTCGCTTTAATTCGGCGCCCATGCTTTCCTCTTTTCTTACATGGATTTCTTTCATCAATTCTTCCTTGCCCTTGATTAAAATAAGCTGGACAAATTTTTCGCTGCTTTCCATCATCCTTGAGAACTCGGGATTCCAGAGCCCATACCATTCCCTCAGCCGCTTCATGAGGATATTTATCGCCTTGTCCAAATCCTCGATTGAGCCTACAGCCTGCAGTATCAGCAGGTCATCTGCAACGGAGCTTCTAATGATTTCCCTTGTCATATCAATATTATTTTTATAAAAATCTGGGAAAAACTCTTTTTTCCTAAAATATGCCAGAATTTCCTTCAGCTCCTTTTCTTTCGGCTCTTTTAAGCCTTTGTGCCTGTTTTTTAGGCTGATTTCAATGCTTCCTTTGCTTTTTCCGCCAGAATTGGATTTGAACAGGGACTTATCAATCAAATGCAGATCGTCATTAAATACAAATACTCCCAGGATGTTTGAAAAAATGTATGCCATTGTATAAAGCTGTTGGATGCAGTTTTTAAATTATTTGGTGGAATTCCTGCAATTAGATATAGAAAAAAAGAAAAGAAAATCAGAAGAACTCTTTTTTAAAGACTGTCTGCTCAAGGCTGGCTTTTCTCGCGCCAAATGCCAGTGTGGCGAAGAACGCAAGCATGAACAAGAGCGCAGGCGCTCCCTGATTAACCATGGGATTCCATCCGCCAACTGCAACGTGCCCCATGAAATAGGCCACAAGCATTTCAATTGCGCCAAACAAAGATGCCAGGCGCGTCAGGATACCGACAATCAGCGCCAGCCCAATAAGAAACTCAGCTGCACCCGCATACCAGACTATTGTCCCAAAAGAAGCAGACCCGCCGGGCATGCCCCACAATCCAAACAATTTCATCATGCCATACATAAAAAACAGTGCCCCTATGCCCATACGAAAAACCGTGTATAGGCAATCTCCATGTTTTGTTTCAAAAAATGCCATAGTATCTACCTCCGTATAGCTGCAGAATTATGGCACAGGTATATAAATGTTGAGAGTCGGGGGCTTCCCTAAAAATCTTTTCAAGGTTGCCGTCGGCTCGGCTGTAAAATAGTGGTGACGATTGACATGCTCGAAAATCAACAGACAGCCTTGATTGGATTTTCGGCACTAACTCCGTTGGTTCCCCGTAATGGATGCTCGAACAAAGTTCGGCACCAACTCCGTAGGCATCCCCCTGTCAGTTTCACGTCTTTAGTTTAAGAGCCTCGCATAATTGACGGCAACTACATTTTCAGGGAAGCCGAGTGGGGCTATGTTAACTATACAGATATTTTTCAAACGAAGCAGTATAATTAGCAATCGCCAAGCGGCAAGAATAGGGAGATTAAAAGAGTAATATTTATATATCAACACCTATTGATATTAGTACATGCAAAAGAAAAATACTTTGTTATTATTTAAAGCATTGGGAGAAGAAACGAAGTTTAGAATTGTGGAGATTCTTCTTAATGGAGAATACTGCGCATGTGAAATTCCGTCTTTAATCAAAAGAACACAGCCCAACACTTCAATGCATCTTGCCAAACTGCAGAAATGGGGGATAATAAAATCCAGAAGAGACGGAAAAATGATTATTTACTCAATAAAAGATAAAAGAGCTTTTGATATTTTTAAGATATTAGGCTATTTGTATAGTATCAAGACATCTGTCCTAAAAGGGTAGCAAGACATATGTCCGCTTT
>CAYVTQ010000051.1:0-11895 GCA_964454865.1 uncultured Methanosarcinales archaeon | reverse complement strand
CCTTTCTTCAAGTGCCTTTCTGTACCCTCCTGTAGTGCCCATAACAAAATGCAATCTCTTTCTGCAATACACATCATCATTTCCATTTACTGCTTCTGGTTTTGTGTAGTCAACATGTAATGGGAAACTTCCGTGTCCTAGATGCATATCTTCTCTTGTCTCAGGCCATACAAGATGAATATATTGTCCTCCAACTTCAATCATGGATCTGCGGCATGAACTTCCGCTAAAAGAGAAAGGAAGCAACCCAAAATCAGGATTTGATATAACATGCTCTGCAACCTTTGTTGCAATCTTGCCAGGCAAACCATTTACCATAACATATATTTTATCCATTTTTAGCCCTCCATAAACAAATTTTTCAAGAATTCCTCTTTTTTTATGAGTATCCTAAAATTATTTATAAACATTGTGCTATTTTAGTTTATGTTGGCAATTTAATCAATTCCTCAATTTTTCCGTCTCCTGATGTTTCCTTGCGATTGTCGCAAGAACTGTAGTGTATCTTCTTCCTGTGCCGTTTAATCTAACATAAGCATTTAAAAAATAATGTTCATCATATGGAGGCTTGTTAGGGGGCATTGGGATAGGCTCGCACAGGGTGATATAATCATTTAGAATCACATCTAAACCTGGGTTTTGCGCTATTGCATCGCCAATTGCTCTTTTAAATATATCAACTGAAGTGACTCTTTTTCCCCCTATAATAAAACCAAATAAGTTATCCATTTCATCAGCAAATGCAAAATCTGGGATCGCTCCTATGCTTCTTCTTAGATAAGCTGTAACGCATTCGTGGCCCGGCCTTACATCCTGTATGTGGAAAAAATACCCCTTCCCACTTAATGCCTGCTCTACTTGCCCTACTGCTCTTGGAAGATCGCTAAGACAATCAAAAGAAGAAAGCCCAGTAATCATTGGAACTTCCCTAAATTTTATATCATAAGATGACCCATCAACAATTGAAGCTGAGGGATTTCTTCTCTGGTTTTCAGCAATAGCATTTGGGTTTATTTCAACCTGAAGCCAATTAGTTGCATCATCTGGCTTTAATGAAGCATAATAATAGCCTGTTGCTCCAGATCCATATTCTATAATTCCGCTTCGTGGCAAGTTGTAATAATCCCATAAAAATCCAACTAATCTTTTAAGAGAACCTTCAACGCGCTTTCTATTTTTTTCAAATATAGTTGTTGCTTCAACCGGCTGCTTTCTCAAAAAATCTTCCTCGTCTTTTGCAAGTCTAGTGAGAGTTCCCCTTGCCGGCTCCATTTCGGCAATAAGCAGACCGTATAAGTCTGAAACATTGCCTAACCCAATATAAATTCCAGATTTTCCACAGCTTCCATTTTGACTAATTTTAACCACCTTTAAGTTTATACAAAGAATACACCATAATTTTTAAATTTAAGCGTTATAGCCCTATTTCATGCCCTATTTCCAAAAGGAAAAGCAGGACTTCCTTTCCAAAAAAGGCAAGAGCAGGAAAGGTGGAATTGACAAGGAAATAAGGCCCTTGGTGGATTTAATCAATTCTTTTGGCGAATACTATACGACCAGCAGCTGCTCAGGAAGGATTCTGCTGATTGAAATAGCGAATCCGAATAAAAAGAATGAATAAGAATGGCTTTTCAAAACGCACAATTATATTGGATTTCAGCAGCTAAAGAATGCTATAAGCAAAATAAAAAATAAAAGCTGCAATCCTGCATGCTGCATGCAAAGATATTGAGAGCGCCGCAAGGCTGCTGGGCGCTGCAAGGCATTCTGGCTTCAAGAGAAGCGGGATTATGAGCATCACAAAAAGCAAGGTGATGCTGGAATTGATAAGCACTGAAAGGATTGATGTGATTGCTTTGAAAAATGGAAGATGGCTTATTGATGACACCTATCTTAAGGTTTTAGCTAATGAGGCAAATGCCAAGCTTAAAGGGACTAGAAAACAGGATAAACAAGCTATGCAAAGAACTAAAACAGCAGACAACTGGAAGCCACTGGCCAAACACCTTCGCAAAATATAAAAATAAACTGGACTATTCTTCCAACATTTTGAAAGATATATAATTTATAATAACAATATTTAAATAGCAGGGGCATCAAGAAAAATACTACCTGTTGTATGTAGATGTGTCGTCATATACTATATATTGTGGTTTCATTGCAGTAGTAAAAATTGGCAAAGAGGGTGAAAAATGGCTGGAGAAATAAGCAGGATAAGGAAAAGGGACGGGGCAATAGTCCAGTTTGAGCAGAAAAAGATAGCAGATGCCGTATTCAAGGCTGCTATGTCTGTTGGCGGAAGGAACTGGAAAGAGGCTGAAAAGCTCGCAGACAAAGTTATTGAAGAGCTGCTGACAAATGGAAAAGAAGTGCCTTCTGTTGAGGAAGTGCAGGATGCTGTTGAGAAAGTGCTTATTGAAACCGGCCATGCGAAGACCGCCAAATCCTATATTGTATACAGGCAGAAAAGGGCTGAGCTGAGGGAAGAGAAGAAAAGAGTGCTTGAGAAGAATGAGATTGATGATGTTGACAAGAGGTTTGATGTCAACGCATTAAGAGTCCTAAAAGCGAGATACCTTAGGAAGAATGAGGATGGCAAGCTGATAGAAACTCCAAAGCAGCTGTTTACAAGAGTGGCTACTCATGCGGCTTTGCCGGATCTGTTCTATGACCAAAGAGTGTTTGACCTCAATTCAAAACAGGAAGTTCATCCATCGGAGGATTTCACCCCTGCGGAGCATGACGGCAGGTATTCAATTGGAAAATACGCATTAAACCAATATCATTGGGAAGCGATAAAGAGAATGTATGACAGGTTCAACAGAAAAGGGCAGATGAAGACCAGTTGGACAGAGTTTTTTGGCATTCTTGCAAATGGCGGCTTTAATGAATATGGCAGAAACATCGAGAACTTCTATAAGCTGATGATTTACAAGGAATTCATGCCAAATACCCCAGCAATCGCCAATTTCGGCAATCCGCTGGGGATGGGCAGCGCTTGCTTTGTATTGGATGTTCCGGATTCAATAGAGGGAATCATGGAGACTCTGAAGAATACTGCTGTCGTGTTCAAGGCAGGCGGCGGAATGGGTTATAACTTCAGCAAGCTGAGGCCTGAAGGGGATTTTGTAAGCACAACAGGCGGAGTTGCCTCGGGCCCGTTAAGCTTCATGAGACTGTTTGACACAATGACAGAAGTCATAAAGCAGGGAGGCATAAGGAGGGGCGCGAATATGGGCATCCTCAACAGCAACCATCCTGACATTGAGAAGTTCATCACGGCAAAGCACGGCAACCAGGCTTTGAGGAACTTCAACATCTCTGTACTGCTAATGCCCGAATTCTGGGAGTGCTATGAGAAAGGCGAGCCGTATCCATTGGTGAATCCAAGGACAGGAGAGGTTGTCAAGCATGTCGATCCCAAGATGCTGTTTGACAAGATTGTTTTTCAGGCATGGGAAAGCGCAGAGCCCGGCGTTATTTTCTTTGATGTTGTAAACAAGTACAACCCCTTCTTTGAATACCTGGGGCCTATCGTGACTACAAACCCGTGTGTTGCTGCAGATACCTTAATACCAACTGAAAATGGCTTGGAAAGGATAGATTCCATAAAAACCAAAAGCATATTTGTCGATGGGAGAACAGGAATTGAAAGTGGAAAAATGCTGCTGCTTCAAAAAGGATGCAAAAAAGTAGAAGCGATGCAAGTATTAAAAACAGGGGTTAAAGACACCTATAAACTCACAACCAAATCTGGTTATGAACTAATTGCTACGGCAGAGCATAAAATATTTACAGATAATGGATGGAAAGAACTATGCTCCCTTTCAGAAAGCGACTCTATTTTCATCCAATCAGGGCAAGGAAGCTTCAACAAGAACAGAGAGCTTTCTTTTAGTGTAAACAACACAATAACAGGAGAGAATGGGAGAATTTATAGTTTGAATCTTCCAAAAGAATGGAGCAAAGAGCTTGGAATTGTTCTTGGGTGGCTCACGGGCGATGGCTGGCTCAGTGAAAAATATAATTCAATGGGATTTGTATTTGCGCCAGAAGATATGGAAGTTAAGGATGGTATAAAGCCTATTTTAGAAAAATACTTTAATAGGAAAATTAAAGAAATAAATTATGAAAATGGGTGTGTTCAGATAAGAAGCTCAAGCAAATACATAATTGACTTCTTTAAAAAATTGGGTGTCAGGGAAAATAAGTGTGTCCCTGAAGCTATTTTCACCGCAACAGAAGAAGCAGTTGTTGGCTTTTTGCAGGGGTTGTTTAGTGCTGATGGCACTATAGGAATGGGCAGTGAGAGCAGAAACTACATCAGGCTGAATTCAAGCTCTATAAATCTTTTGAAAGATGTTCAGCTCCTCCTGCTGAATATTGGCATAAGAAGCTCTATATACAATAGGTTTACAAAATCAAAAGAGTTTAAATACACCAATAGCAAGGGGGAAGTTATAATTTACGCGGCTTCAGGCGAAAATTATGAGCTTAATGTAAGTAAGGAGAATGTTCCAAGATTCCTTGAAAAGATTGGGTTTTTGCACAGTAAATTCAGGGAAAAGGCGCTTAAAATAAGCAAGTTTGAATTTTATGAAGAGCAGTTCCTTGACAAAGTAAAAAGAATAGAGCCTGCTGGCAAAAGGGAAGTTTATGACATAACAGAGCCCTTGACACATTCTTTTATAGCAAATGGGATTGTAGTCCATAATTGCGGCGAAGTGCTTCTTTATCCGAACGAGCCATGCAATCTTGGCTCAATCAATGTATGGGAATTTGTGAAAGGCGAAAATGGAAGCACAGACATGGACTGGGACAGGCTAAGAGAGGCTGTAAAGTCCTGCACAAGATTCCTTGACAATGTCATTGATGTGAATAATTTCCCGCTGAAGGCAATTGAGGAAATGAGCCTCAACACAAGAAAAATAGGGTTAGGCGTGATGGGAGTAGGGGATTTGCTGTATGAATTAAGGATTCCCTACAACACGGAAGAGGGCAGGAAGTTCATGGAGAGGCTGATGGAGTTCATCAACTACTGGTCAAAGATAGAAAGCATTGAACTGGCAAAGGAAAGGGGCAAGCTGCCGTACTACAGCAAAAGCTTCTACCAGGATGGAGAGCATCCATTCAGGGGAAGGGAATTGAGGAATGAGTGGCATTTTGACTGGGACAAAGTAGGAGAAGATATGAAAAATCACGGAATAAGAAACGGCTACACCACGATAATAGCCCCAACAGGCAGCATTTCAATGATTGCAGGGTGCAGCTCTGGAATGGAGCCTGTTTATTCCCTGGCATTCGAGAAGAATGTCAAAGTTGGAAGCTTTTATTATGTAGACCCTGCTTTTGAGAAAGTCATGCGCGAGGAAGGGTTGTACAGCGATGAGCTTATGGCAGAGATATGCGACAACAAAGGAAGCGTTCAGGGCTTGGAGTCGGTACCGGAGCAGCTAAAGAGCGCTTTTGTAACTGCCTTGGACATAACACCAGAGGATCATATCAGGGCACTGGCTTCCTTTCAGAAATGGGTTGACAGCTCAATATCCAAGACAAACAATTTCCCTGCTGATGCAACGCTTGAGTACATGAGAGACAGCTATATTCTGGCTTATAAGTTGGGCTGCAAGGATGTCACGGTTTTCAGGGACACAAGCATCAAGGACCAGGTTCTTGTCGCACCCAAAAAGAAAGAGCAAAGTATTGAAGTAAAGCCGCAATTAAAAAAAGATGTCAAGGAAACTGAATCAGGACTATTATTTGTGAATGGGGAAGGAAAAGTTATGGGAAAAGAAAAAACTGTTGGAAGAAGCAAGCAGATAAAGAACTGCCCCGAATGCGGCACTGAGCTGGAAAAGAAAGAAGGCTGCGTCAACTGCCCAAGCTGCGGATGGGGCCTCTGCACTTAACAGTATCAATCTTCAAGTTCGAATTTATTTTTTTCTTTTTGCTGGATTAGGCTCACAAAAAAGGGGAATTTCACTGTTGGATATTATAGCCAAATAGAAGCAGCAATAAAAAAATAATTTTTATTGGCAAGCATCAATAAGTTTAAGAAAACATGAATGCTCCAAAGCACTGAAAATAAAAAATGGTAACAAGGTTAAAAGCGCCTATTGCTGTCGAGGGCGAAAACAAGAAGGAAAAGCTCGGGCTTGTCCATATCATTACAGGAGATGGGAAGGGCAAGACCACATCTTCACTGGGGCTGGCGATGAGGGCGATGGGCAACAGCCTGAAAGTATACATGGTGCAATTCCTTAAAAGCGGGGCTACAGGGGAGATTTATGCCGCCAAAAAACTAGGCTTTCCGATTGAGCAGTTCGGCGTTGATGTGATAAGGGCAAGGCAGAAAAGCATGCAGGAGTTCATTGACACGACCGGAAAATTCGTTTTTCAGCCGGATGAACTGGAGAAAGAGGCGGCGCTTGAGGGGTTTGAGCATGCCAAAAGCATAATTAAGTCAGGCGAGTATGATTTGGTCATATTGGACGAGATAAACTGCGTTTTGGACAAAGGATTGGTCCCAATAAAAGAAGTGCTTGATTTGATAAATGATCATGGCATCACGGAGATTGTATTGACAGGAAGGGACGCGCCTGTGGAGCTGTTTGAGCATGCCGACTATGTTTCTGAAGTCAAGAGGATAAAGCACCCCTGGCAGAAGGGCATAAAGGCGAGAAGGGGAATTGAGTATTGAAGTGGATGGTATATAGATATATCCAAAAACCTATTTCAACAGCTATAAATGCTTATTAGTGGCTTTTACTTCCCTAGTCATCGACAGCAAATGCTTACGATGCTACAAATATGGAAACTCAGAAAATTTCTGAGCAAAAAACTGGGAGCAGTTATGCCTAAATTGCATGATATCTACAGCACCCGGTTGCAGCTTTGTGTAAAAAGAAGGTTTGGCATCTTTATTTGCGAGCATCTTCAAAAATTCCAGCAGGCATGCTCGAACAAAGTTCGGCACCACATGAGTGGAAAAGGAAATTGTAGCGGAGGAATCGTTGTTCCTCCTGACGTAGCAAACAAGTTTGCTACGCAATGGGAAACTACGGAGTAGTTACCGAAAATCCAATCAGGATTGTCTGTTGATTTTCGAGTATTTTTGCTTTTATGTAAAACATAAATATGCGAGCCGATGCCAAAACCCGAGCAAAGCGAGTTTTTACACAAAGCCCCCGGTTGCCATAACTATTTAAAACCAATCAGTTTTTTCCATATTTTATGATAGTGAATGAGCCGGACAATATTACCGCACTTGATTGCAATACAAGGCTGGAAAAATTAATTATAGAAGAGCTTGCGCCTGCAGTATCTGAATTGCCGGATATATCTAATGAAGGCTGGAATCTTCCTGTTGATGGTGGCATAGCAGATAAAGTCAGGGCTGCTATAACTTCAATAATTGGAAGAAATCAGCATCATGCAATCTTCAAAATTACTGATTATGTCCGCAATACATGCAATGATATAAATTCCGGAGGCGTGGGGGTTATTTTGGCGGCAAGGTTGTACGGGCACGATTTAAGAAACCTGCAGGGGATTTTCCATGGAAATATGCAACTTCTTGAAACTGATTTAAATAAAATATACGATATAAAATTCCTTAACCATCTTATTTGCACAATGACCAATTTCAGGATGTTTGGGGTTACAATGGCATATCTCGCGTCAAATGGGGATCCTAGGTTCATATCAAAAATTTCCGCTTCTCAAATTCCATACTTGCTAAGGAGCCACCAATCGACTGGTAATATAGGATGCCTAGTCATAGAGGACTGCATCATCCAAAGCCCGGAATACATCGCGCTTTTTGAAATAGCGAAAAATGCCCCCACTTCCTACATTTTGAGGATTAGGAAAAACAGCCATATTGTTATCAGCGTGCATGACAATGGAGAAGGCATTTGCTATAAGGCAGAAGGAAAAAGCGAGCCAATTCCACTGCCGCCTGAAAAGATGCATGAAATTTTTGAGGGATTGACCGCAAAAGAAAAAGGCGGTGTGGGATTGCAAGTCGCCAAGAGGCTCATGGAGTTGAGAGGCGGCCATATAGTTGTGGAAACTAAAACACAAAATAGCCCCTATCATTGGATTTATAGCACTGAAACACAAAAGGAATCTCCTTTCTGCTCTTCCGGAAAGCCAGGCACTACATTCACTTTATATACTCCATTTAGCAATATTTAAAAATTTAATAGAATAATCAATGCATTATGCCCAAACCAAAGCTGTCAAAAAATTCAATGCTTATCCTGCAGCAGCGCTATCTTAGGAAAAACAAGCGCGGCAGGGCAATTGAAAAGCCAAAGGATTTGTTCAGGAGAGTCGCCCATAATATCTCACTTGCAGACGCCAAATACATATATCCGAAACAAACCAAAAAACTTCTGAAAAAGCACAAATGCAAGTACTGGCAGCTCGCAAGGACAAAAGATTTCCATAAACTGGTAAAAAATGACAGGGAAATAAAGAAAACAGAGAGGCAGTTCTACAATATCATGGCTTCCCTGGACTTTCTTCCAAACTCCCCTACACTGCTTAATGCCGGAAGAACGCTGCAGCAGCTGGCGGCATGCTTTGTCCTGCCTGTCGAAGACCATATTGATTCAATATTCCAGTCATTGCACTACTCCGCATTAATACACAAGACAGGGGCGGGAACAGGATTCAATTTTTCCTGCCTGAGGCCAAAAGGGGATTTTATAGGGGAATTTGGGTTTACGACAGGCGCTGTTTCATTCATGAAAATATTCGATGCCGCGACAGAGCAGATAAAGCTGGGAGGAACCTTGAGGGGCGCGAATATGGGGATGCTTAATGTCAACCATCCTGACATAGAGGATTTCATCACAATAAAAAGCAAGGAAAACGTGCTGACAAACTTCAACGTATCAGTCGCCATTCCCGATGATTTTATTCATGCGGTGGAGAAGAATAAGTCATACGGGCTGGCCAATCCAAGAACAGGAAAAATAGTGAAAAAGGAGAGCGCGAGAAGAATTTTTGACCTGATAAGCGAGCAGGCATGGCTCAACGGCGACCCGGGAGTTATTTTCATAGACAGGATAAATGAATTCAACCAGCTGCCGGAACTGGGAGATATAGAATCGACTGACAGCTGCGGGGAGCAGCCGCTGCTGCCTTATGAGTCATGCAATCTTGGCTCAATAAACCTTGGCAATTTTGCCGAAAAAAACAAGTTTGACTATTCCAAGTTGAAAGATGCCGTCCATATTGCAGTACATTTTCTTGACAATGTGATTGACATGTGCAATTATCCTCTGGATGAGACAAGAAAAATCGTGGAGAAAAACAGGAAAATCGGGCTTGGAGTCATGGGATTTGCAGACTGCCTCATAAAATCAGGCATCGCGTATGACTCTGAAGAAGGCGTCAAGGCGGCGGAAAGCATCATGAGGTTCATTTCTGAAGAGGCGATCAAGGCGTCTGAGGAGCTGGGAAAGCGCAGGGGCGCATTTCCGAATTGGAGCAGAAGCATATACAGGAAGAAGGGGCTTAAGCTAAGAAACGCGACAAGGACGACAATAGCGCCTACCGGAACAATAAGCATCATCGCAAATGCCTCATCCGGGATTGAGCCTTTGTTTGCTTTAAGCTACATAAGAAGGACGGCAGAAGGAAAAACCCTGCATTATTTCAATGAGAGCCTGAAGAATATACTGGTCAAAAAAGGGCTGTTCAATGAGGAGATAAAATCAAGAATATCAAGTGACGGCTCTGTCCAGGGCATTGGCGGGATCCCCGATGGCATGAAGAAGATTTTTGTCGTTGCAAATGACATAAGCCCGGAATACCATGTGAGGATGCAGGCTGCTTTCCAGAAATATGTGGACAACGGCATTTCAAAAACTGTCACATTGCCCTATGACGCCTCTGTTGACGATGTCAAGAGAATTTATTTGCTGGCGCACAGGCTCGGCTGCAAGGGGATATCAGTCTACAGGTCAGGCAGCAGGGAAGGGCAGGTGATTTACCTAAGCTCAAAAAGAGACGAGCAGATCACGCTCAAGAAGTGGGTTTGAGAAATAAAAATATAATCCACAAAAATAATATTATAAAAAAGAAAAATAAGATAAAATCTAATAATCCATTCCGCCCATGCCGCCTGGCATTCCTCCCGGTGGCATTTGAGGCATCTTGTCCTTGCCGCCTGAAGATGCAATCACGTCATCTATCCTCAATATCATTATTGCAACTTCCGAGGCTGAGCTGACTGCCTGAGTCTTTATCTTCAAAGGCTCTATGACTCCCCTCTTCCATGCATCCATTACTTTGCCGGAAAATACATCAATTCCTGCCCATTTCTGCTTCTTTGAATGGGCGCTTTTCAGGTCTGTCAGGGTGTCTATGGGATCAAGGCCTGCATTCTCGACCAATGTGTTTGGAATCACTTCAAGCGATTTTGCAAAAGCCTGCACTGCAAGCTGCTCCCTTCCGCTTAATGTGTCAGCGTATTTCTGCAATTGCATTGAAAGCTCAATCTCAGGAGCCCCTGCGCCAGCTACAACCTTGCCGTTTTTTAATGCAGCAGCAACGTCGCCTACAGCATCAGTGACTGCTCTCTCAATTTCGCTTGTCACATGCTCTGTTCCGCCCCTTACAAGCACGGTAACTGCCTTTGGGTTTTTGCAGTCCATTATGTATGTGAAATGGTCGTCTCCGACCTTCTTCTCTTCAACATTTCCAGCAAATCCCAAATCGGACTTGTTAAGATCTTTCAGATTTGTCACGACTTTTCCGCCTGTTGCTTTTGCTATCTTCTTCATGTCGCTTTCAGAAACCCTTCTGACAGCATAAATGCCCTTCTTTGCAAGGTAATGCTGCGCAACATCATCAATGCCCTTCTGGCATATCAGCACGTTTGCGCCGCTTTCCGCAATCCTCTCAACCATGTCCTTGAGCATCTTCTCTTCCTGCTCCAGGAATGCCTGCATCTGGTCAGGGCTTGTTATCTCGATATTTGCATCTATCTCTGTTTTCTTGATTTCAACTTCCTTGTCAATCAGCGCGACTTTTGCCCCGCTTACGGTTCTTGGCATTGAGGAATGAACTTTTTCTTTGTCAATTACAATTCCCTTGATCAGTTCCGAATCTTCTATAGAGCCGCCTGTCCTCTTCTCAATCTTGATGTTGTCCCTGTCAATGTTGCCGTCATTCTCTATAATCATCTTGACAGCCTTGACTGCAATTTCCCCAAGTTTTTCCTTTGAATATTCCGCGCCTTTTCCCGTCATTGCGGTCATGGCAATCTTATTCAGGATGTCATCGCTGTTTGTAGTTATCTTCTCAGACATTTCCTCGAGAACTTCCAGCGCCTTCTCGGCAGCAAGCCTGTATCCCCTTGCTATGACAGCAGGATGGACGTTCTTCTCGATTAACTCTTCGGCATTCTTCAAAAGCTCTCCTGCGATGACAACTGCAGTTGTCGTTCCATCTCCAACTTCATTCTCCTGCGTCTTTGCGACTTCAACAATCATCTTTGCAGAAGGATGCTCAATCTGCATCTCTTCAAGAATTGTAACTCCGTCATTTGTAACTGTTATATCTCCCAAGGAATCAACAATCATCTTGTCCATTCCTTTCGGACCTAGCGTGCTTCTCACTGTCTCGGCAACCACTTTTGCCGCCATTATGTTTGTCCTCTGCGCATCCCTTCCGATGCTTCTCTGCGTGCCTTCCGGCAAAATAAATATCGGCTGTACCTGCTGTGCCATTTTTCATCCACCCTCCATGATTAAATAAATTTTAGATTTGTAGAGAAAGGTAAACAACTGGTTCTATATAAATGTTTGGGTTTGCGGGGCTATCTGTTCAATTTCATAATTAGTTCACACTTTAAGAATTGACTTAGATTTCTTTGTT
>CAYVTQ010000050.1:0-12090 GCA_964454865.1 uncultured Methanosarcinales archaeon | reverse complement strand
TTTGGTAGTAGAGAATACAAGTTAGAATTTTGCTTCAGAAAGCTAAAGTATTACGATTAATGGGGCTTTGTGTAAAAGCTCGCTTTGCTCGGGCTTTGGCATCGGCTCGCATCTTTATGTTTAACATTAAGGCAAAAATACTCGAAAATCAACAGACAATCCTGATTGGATTTTCGGTAACTACTCCGTAGTTTCCCATTGCGTAGCAAACAAGTTTGCTACGTCAGGAGGAACAACGATTCCTCCGCTACAATTTCCTTTTCCACCCATGTGGTGCCGAACTTTGTTCGAGCATGCCTGCTGGAATTTTTGAAGACGCTCGCAAATGAAGATGCCAAACCTGCTTTTTACACAAAGCCGATTAATGGAAATTTCAGAATTAAGTAATACACATTGAAATTTAATTTTTCATTTTCTCTGTTGTAAAATCTGATGCCGGCAACAACAATAATGGCTTCGACGGATTTTTCTCTCCGAAAAATCCTGCTCGACACCCCGCAGGTGGCAGCCCCCGTCCCGCCTCGCCACATTGTTGCTCGCTAAAAGTTTTATATTGATTATTGCAATTCACGATTTGCCGGAATGGCTCTGCCTGCCCCATTTCCCTAAAAATTTAAATACCCTTATACTATTCCACAGTGGTTATGGAATATGACGAGAAAGCCTTGAGGAGCTCTTTTGCCGCTGTAAGGAGGGATATTGAGGAGATTAAGGCGAAAAATGCAGGCATAGACAATAAGCTGAAGGGCGCCTTCTTAAAAATAAGGGAGGATATGGATTTTCTTAAGGCGGAGATAGGGCAGATAAAGGGCAGCAAAAGCGATAATGGATTCAGGCATTTTGAGGACAGGCTTGAGGAGATTGACGCTGCCATCAGGGAAATAAAGGAAAGGAAGCCCGAGTCCCGCGATTTTTCCGGAAAGCTTGAGGAGATTGAGGACAGGCTGTCAAGAAATTTTGAGGACAGGCTCAGCGCAATGCGGGAAGAAATCAAGTATGTCGGCAAGGCAGGCGGAAAAGGGGATTACCAGGACATTAAAAAGGAACTAGGGCTTTTGCAGGACAAGCTTGCGGAAAAGGCCAATGCCAATGATTTTGATGATCTAAGGGAAGAAGTCAGCTCTCTCAGCAAAAAAAAGGGAGGTCCAGATTTCAGCAAAAGATTTGAGGAAATGGATGCTGCCATTGAAGAGGTAAAGGAAATGGCTGAGGCAAAACTTGAGAGCTTTGATGGCGTTTCTGAAATCATGAAGGGGATAGAGAAGAAAGTCTCAAGGCTTGATGACGCATATACTGAGCTTGAAGCCAAGACAGGGAATTCTGACATTGAAAGCCTTCATGATGAAATAGGCTCCCTGAAGGAGCAGCTTGAGTCAAGCGTAGAGGAGCTGGAAGAGAAGATTTCCGAATCATCTATGGAAGAAGTCAAAGAAAAGAAGAAGGCTGCAAAAGTCCTCAAAGCGCCTGAAAAGCCGAAGAAGCCCAAGGGAGAGAAAGGGGCATTCTCTAAGATGATTGATTTCTTTGCTGAAGAGTAAGTTTTATTGATTAAATAAAGTTAAAAATGAAATGAGATTTCTGAAATAATGAAGCAATATGATGAATAATCCTGCATCTGCCAATGGCAGAATACAGCCTGAAGGTCAGACACCGGTAATGCGGGAGGTATCAAAGGCTGCTATAGGATTGGTCTTGAGCGGAAGGGTTTGGGATTTGGTAAGGCAGGTCAAGGCTACAAGAAAAGAATATCTAAGCATTCCGGATATTATAAGAAAATACCTTTATCCAAAAAAGGAATACCATTCTAATAAGACTGAGCTATGGCTGATAACTCACTATTCGACTGACTATTTCCTAGTGTGGCTTTTAGAAACACAAGAGCGCAGGAATATGCTTGAAGATGACATAAGGCAAAATTTAACAGGCGGAAATAACACTAATTTGGATGACATAGCAATAGATGAAACGGCAATTAGCAGCTATTGCGATGGAAACAGGCTTGGATATTATTGCAGAAATCCTATTATGGAGCATTATGGGTTTAGGTGATGAATGGATCCTTTGCTTAACTATAATGGCGAAACTAAATAATTAGGCAATAATTCTTCCGCCATTATATCAGGAGGACACAAAGTTTTTTAATCTCATGAAAATCCATGATTTTCAGGACACCGAAAATCTTTGATTTTCGCGTGAATTATTTGTGTCAGAGATTATATTTCTTTCCCGCACGCGAATTAAGCGCATTACCATCTTATCTGCAGCAGGCATTTTTTACCGCACTGCCTTCTTTATTATCCTGTCTGTAATTTTGCCTGAGCCTGACTCAAAGGCGCTTCTGCAGACGTCCTCGCAGTTCTTTAGGAATGCCCTCGGATTGGGGTTTTTTCTGTAGATTTTTACAATGCTGTCGTCGGACAGGAATCTTAGGTTTCCTACCCTTTTCCTGACAAGATTTATAGCATCTTTCGAGCTTAGGTTTCCCATCTCAAACCGGCTCTCCCCCATCATTTCTTTCATATCTTTTGAAAGCTTGACTTCCTTTTCAGCCTTGCTTACAAAAATCATGGATTTAAAAAATCCGCCTTCGTAGTATTCCTTTGCCCTCTTCATGTCTTTTTTGCCCATTCCCTGGGCCTCGTCAAGAAGCATTATCATCCCTTTTTTCCTTATTCTGAATATCTTCCTGAATATGCCCCCTGCATCAATAAGCAGCCTGTCAAAATCAATATTGCCGTCGCTCTGCTCGCAATTGAAGTAAATGACTTTTTTCTTTCCCCTGAACTCGCTGAGGATTTTTTTCAGGATTGTGGTTTTTCCTGAGCCGTATCTCCCGTAAATCAGGATTATGCCGGACGCGGCCACTTTCTTCCTTATATCCTCCACTACCCCGCCATAGCCCATCAGCTCGTTGTCAAATGCGGCGGGCTTTATGCTGAAGGGGTTGCTGTAAAATCCCAGCTCATGGTACCATGCCAGCTTTTTCATTTTCAAGCCTCGCACTCCTGGCATTTTTTTCCGTCAGCCAATGCGCCGCAGCTGCTGCAGTACCTGTCGCAGTTTCCGCATCTCCAGTTATCCCCTATTCTCACAAGCTTTTTGCTGCACTCCTGGCACTTTTCCGTGATATCTTCCGCATTAGCTTCGTCATGCTTCGGCATTTTTTTGATGTCCTCTATCTTTGCCTTTGATCCTTTTTGGCTTGCCACATAGCTGCACAGCAGGCCGCAATTTTTAAGGAATTCCTTTATGTTCCTGCCCGAGTCTGCGTACAGGCGCCTTAAAACACTGTCGGGAAGGATTTTGCTGCCGTTCAGCCTTTCTTTCGCTATCTTCAGTGCGCTGGCCGGCTTCAGGGGATTCAGCCTTATTATGTTTCTTCCAATCCTGTCTTTTATCGAGTTCGCGAAGCTTACCGAGCTGTAATCGGCTGCAGTGAAAACGACTGACTTTATATTGTCATTGTCAAAATGGTGCTTTATTTTCAGGCTGTTTTTTCCTGAAAGGAAGTGGACATTGTCCATCAGCACTATCATCCCTCTTTTCCTCAGCAGGTTCTGCACGTCAAACCTCTTGCTGATCCTTGCCCCGTCAATATATACAACTTTTCCCTCTCCCCTGAAATTGTCAATGGTGTGCTTCAGCAATGCGGTCTTTCCCGTTCCGGGGCTGCCTTCAATGATGAGCATATTGCCGGATTCAATCCTGTACAGGACTTCTTTTGCCTCCCTATCCCTCCCTATCAGCGTGTAATCGCTTTCCAGCGGCGCAAGGCTGAAAGGATCCTTGTAAAAGCCAAAATCTTCATGCCATCCCATTTTTATTGTCTCCTGCTTTCATTATCTCATCCCCCTCTCGCCCCTTTCCCTGAGCTCCTGCGCCCTTTTGTAAAGCTTTTCCGCCTTTGCGTGCCTGCCTTTTCTGTGGGCTTTTTGGGCTATTTTATGCAGATAAGCTGCCCTTGCCAATGGATTAGCTGTCGGCAGGCCGCCATAATTTACCTTCAGGTGGAAGGAAATAAATCCCCCGACAACAATGAATACCATTAGGAGATCAAGCCACATGCTCCTGTTTTTTGTCCCGAATAATTTTCCTGCTACTGCGCCGGTTATTGCCCCCAGCCCTGATTTTTGAGCTTCCGGCTGCGCTTCAGGCGCTTTTGCAGGCTGCACTTCAGGCTTTTGCGCTTCTTCTTTTTTCTCTTCGGCAGCCGGCTTTTCTTCCTGTTTTATCGGTTCAGGAGCTGGCGCTGTTGCAGGCGCAGAGAACTTGATTACAGGCCCGCCTCCCCCGCTGCTTCCGCTGCTGCTACTGCCTCCGCCATTGTTTCCGCCGCCTCCGCCGTCTGACGATGTTTCTGTATAAGCTGCGAACTTGGTGAAGTGCCTTGTCCATATCAGCATGTCGGCGCCAAGGCCTGTATAGCAGTCTTTGCCCTCGTCCAATGTGTCCGGGTCAGCTATCTGCGCTGCAGTGCATGCAGGTATTGCATGGAATACATCGCCGGAATCTGTATAGCCTGCTTTCTTTTCCGCCATTCCGGGAATAGTCAGCTTGGCAGCCTTTGTGAAATTGAGCTGGCCCTGCGTAAAACCTACTTCAATGACCACATTTACAGAAGATATTTCATTGCCTGCTGAAGCAACCGGGGTAACCTCTGCAACTGCCTTTATTGTCGGAAGGCTGATCATCCCGTTCCATTTATCAGAGCCGCTTACAATGCTGCCTTCAGGTATAACGACAGAATAGCTTATTCCGCCGGAGCTGTTTCTGCTCATTGTGAGATTGTTTGTTGAAAGGTTTAGCTTGCCCTCATCATTGCGCAGGCTGTCGAGATTCAGTGAGACCACCTGGTCCTCCGCAATTGTTGAAGGCACGTCTATTTTTGCCACAGAAGCTATATTGGTCGTGTCAAGCACTATTTCCGCCTCCCCTTCATTTACTGTCACTTTATTGCCGGAAACTTCCGCAGGGGCCACTTTTTTCTTTACTGTTAATTCAAACTTCTTTGACATTGTCTTTGAGTTTTTTGAGAATGTTGCTGTGATTGGCGCTGTTATGTCTTCGGTCGCCGACCTTGTTATTGTTCCGTTTGCTGCCACTGCGGAACTGCCGGATGCCCATGAAACAGCCACATCATGCCCGCTTAAGGCTGCCGGAAAGTTGAGGTTTCCTATTATATTGTCCTTGTCAGGATTTCCGTTCAATACCAATTCTTCTGTCAATGCAAGCTTCGCATTTGACAGGGCGATAAGGTCTGGGTCTGAAGTGCCTTTTACAGTGAACGTGAATGACTTGGAGCCTGATGTAATTCCTTTCGACGCTTTTACGCTGACAGCAACCTGGGTGTCTGAGGATGCCATTGAGACAGAGCCTGTCGTTTCAATTATAGCTGAATTTCCGGACGACCATGCAAGCTTTACCCCGTTTTGAGCTGATGCTGTAAGGTTGAGATTTGTAGTTATGTTATCCGCGTTATTGTTGTTCAGCAGCATATTCCGGACTGTAATGGATGTCAGGGCAATTGAGACTGCCTCGGCATCTGTCAATGACTCTTTCAGCACAGTGGCTGTGAACGTCTTGGACATTGATTCGCTGTTTTTTGAGATGTTTGCCGTCAGATCCACAATTTTGTCTTCCTTGTCATATGAAAGCCTTGAAACCTTGCCTGAGAACGGGTTTATTACGCTTGAATTTGAGCTTGACCATTTTATTTTTGTGTCCTTCAGGCCGACAGTCACCAGGTTGAGGTCTGAGACCACATTGTCAAGATCCGCATTGTCTTTTTTTATTTTGCCTGCTGTCAAATCATCATAAGCTGCCTGGATATCTGATATTGATTCTTTTAGCACTATGGCGGTGAATGACTTTAACATCGACTCGCTGTTTTTTGAGATGTTTGCCGTCAGATCCACAATTTTGTCTTCCTGTCCATATGGGGGCCTTGAAACCTTGCCTGAGATTGGGTTGATTACGCTTGAATTTGAGCTTGACCATTTTATTTTTGTGTCCTTCAGGCCGGCTGTTATCAAATTCAGGTCAGAGACTACATTGTCAAGATCCGCATTGTCTTTTTTTATTTTGCCTGCTGTCAAATCATCATAAGCTGCCTCGACATCAGTCTCTAATTCAATTGAGAACTCTGCAGGGGATTTTGATGCATACCTGACAGATGTTCCCTGGCTGTCATCTGCATACGCCTCCAGCGAAGCCTTATACGAGCCTTCTGCGGCATCCGCGGCTGAGAAATTCCATCTTACTGTGTACCTAAGCTCTTTTGGATAGATGTTCATGTCCCCGTATCCGTATCCGTACCCATAGCCGTAGCCGAAATCTATCGGCACAGTTGACCATTCATTGCCGCCGTATCCGTATCCGTACCCATAGCCGTATCCTGGCCCCTGAGTATAGCTTTTTGCAGAGGCGTTTATAATGTCTATATTGGGGCACCCGCTCATTTTTCCGCCTGAAGCTGAGAAAGTGCATTCAATATTTCCTGCTTCAGACTCTATCTTCAGAATCAGGCGCTGGATAGGGATCCTTTCGTTTTCCTCAACATCTACAGCCAGCTCAAATTCAACTGAGCTGTCATTGGATGTGTAAACTGGCTTGTCGGTTTCAACCCCGATTTTTACGGCGCTTGCAAGATTCGGGATGAGGTATATTGCGACGACTAGCAAAGTCAGTATTATGCTGAGTATGTTATGCTTCTCACCCTTTTTCATCTTCAGGAATCAAACCCCCAATTTTAGAAGATACTGCCCTTTATTTTATATAAATCATTCGGCTCATTTAGCACTAATTGGTCACCAATGGTTACTCTATGACAGAAAAGTTTAAATTGATGCAGCGGAAAGAATTCCCATGACCTCCCAGATAGTCATCAAGCTGAATGAGAAGAAATTCAGGCCCATTCTGGACTGCCTCAAGCCCATTTCCCTCGGAAGAAGCTATTCCGAAATTGCGGGGTTCTGCATATGGTACTGCAGCCTGTGCTCCAGGGAGAAAGTCCCGGAGCTTGGGAACAAGACGAGAAAGGAGTTCCTTTCAGAGAAATTAGGGGCGTCGGAAGAGCAGAGAGTGATAGATTTAATAATGAAATTCAACGAATTTCTGGGGCATAAAAAGCCGGGCGATCATTCCAGGAAGAGCGGGAAGTGAGATGAGATCCGGGCACCTGGAAAATGACAGGCGGGATAATTGCATAAGAAGATCAGGATAAAAATAAAACCATATGGCATTGAGTATGGCAGGCTTTGGCAAAAAGAGGATAGGTTCATACTCAAAGAAATTGCTGAGGATGCCTGAATCTTTAAATTGTTTAAGCTCCCTTGCGACTCTGAGTTTTATATTTGGCTAAACAATAAACAGAAAGGTTTATAAATATGTTCAGTACACTATACAAATAAGCCACTTTTTGTTCACCAGAATGGATTACCAACAAATCATTGTCCAATGGAAGGAATTTGATGTGCCCGAAACACTTCCCAGGGACAAGAATATTGATTTAAATTCAGACTTCATAATAACAATAACAGGGCCAAGGAGGGCCGGAAAAACTTTTTTTTGTTTTCAATTGATAAATCAGCTTAAAGTAAAGATATCCAAAGAAAATATACTATATCTAAATTTTGAAGATGAAAAATTACTGGGCATTGAAGCAAAGGATTTAGATAAATTGATGGAAGCTTTTTATGAGCTGTCAACAGCAGAAAAGAACCAGAATATATACCTCTTTCTTGATGAAATCCAGAATGTTAAGAATTGGGATAATTGGGTAAGGAGGATTTATGACACACAAAAGAAAATAAAACTGATATTAACCGGCTCAAGCTCCAAGCTGTTAAGCAGGGAAATATCAACAGGCTTAAGGGGAAGATCTATTAACGTAGAAATTTTTCCATTAAGCTTTAAGGAATTATTAACATGGGATAAGATACCTTATAATATAAAGACAATTTCCCGCAGCAAAGAAAAAATAGGGGTAAAAAAGAGATTTCATAAATTTTTGGCTGATGGGAGCTATCCGGCTATAATAAAAGACAATAATCTAAAGGAAAATATACTTCAGACTTATTATGAATCCATGATATTCAGGGATGTTATAGAGAGAAATGATATAAAAGAGATTAAAAAATTAAGGGTGCTTGCAAACCTGCTTTTTGAATCTGCAACCAAGGAAATTTCTTATAATAACCTTATGAATAAATTAAAATCCTTGGGATTCAATATCAGCAAAAATACAGTTATAAACTACATCTCTTATTTTGAAGATGCTTACTTATTTTTTCAAAATCTAAAATACGAGTATTCCATAACTAAGCAGCTGGGGGCGGTTAAAAAAGTTTATTGCATTGATAATGGCTTATTAAACGCCGTCAGCTTCAAATTTTCCAAAGATGCAGGAAAACTGCTTGAGAATTTAGTGTTCATAGAGCTAAAAAGGCGCGGCAATGAGATATATTATTTCAGAAAGAATAATGAATGCGACTTTTTAATTAAAAAGAAAAATAAAATTATAGAAGCTATGCAGGTTACAAAAAAACTGGATGAAGAAAATTCAAAAAGAGAGATAAACGGGCTGCTGGAGGCGATGAAAGAGCATAGCTTAAAAGAAGGGCTGATATTAACAGAAGACGAAGAGCAGGAAAAGGCTATAGGTGGAAAAAAGATTAAAATAATTCCGGTATGGAAATGGCTGCTTTTTGATTAAAAATTCTTTCCCTGCTACTTTTTATTTGGCTCCCCCATTTAACATAAAATTGATTTTGTGTCAAATAGAGTTAACCCCAATATATGGATATTTTCATTGCCGGTGGACAATTTTCCTTTGAAATGCCGACCAGATGATTAATCCAAAAATAACATTAAATTCAAACAATTGCTTCCGTGATACCCCTTTAAATTGCTTCTTTCCCTTTATTGCAGCAAATAATCACTCGCCGCATTGCTCGGATTTATATGGATGCGGCTGCTTTATTGGGCTGCCGCGCTTTTAATTATACAACGCATAAAAAACAGAAAAGTATATAAACCTTCTATATTTCCTATATGGAAACAATTATATCCAAAATGGAAACAATTATGCCCTGCCAAATGAGAATGGCGCTGCTGCTGCTGAAGGATTTCTCTACTATGCACACTATCACGTCAATTGGAAAAGAATTGAGCATGACAAGAAGCGGAACCTGGAAGGCTTTGAAACGGTTAGAGCAGGAAAAATATATTATAATGAAACCAACAGGAAAAGAGACAAGCTTGGTTGTTCCAAAACTTAATTTTAAAAATGATCTGCTGGATAAATACATGGATTTAGCTTTAAGCAAAGAGGCAAAAGCATATGAAAGATGGGGCTTTAATTTTACAGAAGCCAAAGAGCATGCAAGCTTTTTCATTCTTTACGGAAGCGTATTAAAATCATATGCAAAAGCTAAAGACATAGATGTTATCGGCATTATTCCAGACAGAAAAAGCTTTAAAAAGCTTCACGGATCGCTTGATAAAATTCAAAAAAGCGAGTCCAAGCATATTCACTCAGTCAATTTTACTGAATCAGAGTTTAGGGAAGAGCTTTTGAAGCCAAATAAAGCCTTTATTGGGGCAGTTAAGAAAGGCGCTGTCCTTTTCGGGCAGGAAGAATTCATCAAATTCATGAAAAAGCTGCATGGGGTGCCGGAATGAGCGCATTGGAAAAGGCAAAGAATTGCTTTATAAATATACAAAAGAGAAGGGGCTGATTACAAGCTTCCAGAGGAATGGTTCTATACAATTTATTACTGCGCATTGTCCATATTATCTGAATTCGGGATAGAAAGCAAAAGCCAAAAATGCACAGCTTTATTTCTTCATTATGCCAAAGATGCCGGCCTGATAACATTAGACGATGATTTTATAGGCAGAATCACTGTCCACGGCGAAAAAGAAAAGAAGACCGATGTTGATGAGCGCGAAGAAGCCAGGTACGGGCCAAAGGTTAAGGACAGCGAAATAATTGGCAGATACAATGTTATGACGGAGCGCTGCAAAACATGCATTTCCCAGACTGAAGAGATTGTCTTCAGCAAAAGAGAGTTCAAAATTCCGAAAGAGCTGCACGAATAAATTGGAATTAAAATATTCCTTCTTGATTCCTGAATTATTTCCTTAATTCCCTTTTATCCCGCTTCTTTCCCTTCATTGCAGCGAATAATCACCCGCCGCATTGCTCGGTTTTATATGGATGAGGGTGCTTTATTGGGCTGCCGGGCTATTTTCGTGCTTTTTTATTAAGTATTTGCCTATCACAAGAAGCATGCCGGAAGCCAGCACGAATACTGTCTTACTCAACCATTCTCCTAATCTCCCTGTTGAATCTGGCAGCCCTGTCCAATGACGTCAATGCCCTGTTCTTCATAGCAAGCTCGCCGGTCTGATAGGTGAACTTGGCCCTTTTGCCTTTCTCAAAAAAGTAGTCCTCGACCAATTCCTCGGCTTTTTGCGCGCCAAGCAATTCAGAGGCATCGGCTTTTGCATCTGCATAATACTCAAGCAGGCTCTTTTCCAGCTTCTTGTTCATGAAGAAGTAATATACGAAGGCGTCAAAAGTAATCATGTGAACTGATAAATCCATCCTTAATTTTATGCCTGATTTTTCCAATAAAGCCCTGACCATATAAAACATTGAGTAATAGCTGGCATTTATAACCCACAAAAAGCCGTTTAATCCCTCATATCCCGCCTTTTTTTGCATTTCCTCATCAGTGGACAGGTCGAACAATGCCCTTGCTGAATTAATGGAATTTTCAGAATTTTTCAGGAAAAAATCTGTATCATGTGGCTTCTGCCTGGATTTTACAACTTCCCTGCTTATGTATTCCTTTACCCTATTCTGTATCTCTTTCAGCTTCTTTTCATCTATACTCACGGGCAAATATAATTGAGCGATTGTTGCCCGTTCCTAATAAGTAAAGGCAATAATTATGCTCAATTATTTGTTGCCTTTACTATATGGTTTTCATGTTCTCCCCCTCTTGATCAGCCTGTAAAATGTCTCTGCTCCGTATAATATCAGATGCCTGTTCAGCGCCTCATTCAGGATATTTCTCTGATCTCTTTTGCCCAGCATTTCGTAAACACTTTCAACAGAGACTACATGGATGTCAAATTTTTGCGGATAGTTCCTTGAAATATTATACATGAATTTTTCCGCCCTGTCAATGTTTTTCACATCGTCCGCAATGAACAAAATATCCAGATCGTTGGGCTTGTTCGATGTTACAGTTGAGCCGAATATCAGAAAAACAAAAAACTCAGCCGGATATTTTTCAATGACATCCTTTGCAAAAAGCCCTATATCCTTATTTTTTGGCCTTGAAAGAAATTCCCTGGACCTTAGGCATTCGGCATAAGCCAAAATAGGGTGATTTTCCCTGTAGTTCAGGCTTATTTGGCTGTGCTTGTTTTTTGCAATAAGATTGTCCCTGATTAGCGGCTTTATGCACCTATGGGTAAGGGAGGGATTCTGCTTAAGTTTCCTTGAGATGCCCCTAATCGTAAACTGCTCTGTTATGCTTGATGCAAATTCCTTCATTATACTGAGCTGCACTCCGTTTAGCATAGTGTTTACCTTTTAGTCAACAAGTGTTTACCTATTGGTATATATTAATGTTTTGGTTTTTTATGACTACTATTTACCATTTGGTAAATTATGCGTTTTTGGTAAATTTACCGAAAGAAGATAAAATTATTTGAGTAAATAGCTCAAATAAAATGTGGATCTTAAACGACTTGGAAAAATTGAAAATACAGAAAAGTTATATTATCTCTTTTGTAGATACTATTATCTGTTTTAAAGATACTTGATGATAAATCCCCAAAATGTATAAATATGCCTTAAACGATATTATCATAAAAAGTATAACACTATGATATAAAAAATTCAACGCTCTTTATTACCAATCGCCATTATAATCCAAATGGATATGTAGGTTGCATTTAAATACAACCAAAATTATCGATATACTATATTTTCATTATTTTGAAAATATGAGTGATTTATTTATAAATGGAGTAGCTTATTTTCATTATTCTGAAAATAGAAAGATTTAAATA
>CAYVTQ010000049.1:0-12150 GCA_964454865.1 uncultured Methanosarcinales archaeon | reverse complement strand
TTTTATATAAAATATATAAACAAAATCAAAAGTTTTATATAATACTCCCGACTATGCTTCATATGGGGTGAATTTTTGTCAGAGGCTAAGCATCAGTGCGGGATAGCCGCCGTTTACATCAAGGAAAACGGGGATTCTGCAAATAAAGCGCTGTTCTACCTCTACAAGATACTTCTTAACCAGCAAAACAGGGGCCAATTAAGCGCTGGCGTGACAACATTCAATTTAAAGAGAAACCAGATCCTGGACACCCATAAAGAGCTTGGAACTGTAAATGAAGTCTTCAAGACAAGCGACAGGCAGAGCAGCATAGACATATTCAGGAGGTATGCCGGCAACAGGGGCATAGGCCATACAAGATACGCCACTTCGGGAAGCGAGGAAAAGAGCCTGGCGCAGCCGTTTGAAAGGCATCACGGCAGGAAGTGGAAGTGGTTTTCATTCTGCTGGAACGGAAATCTTGCAAATTACATGGAGCTGAAATCCCATTTGATGGACAAAGTGGACTACCACATCACATACAATACTGACACAGAGATCATGATGCATTATATTTCCAGAGAGCTGAGGGGAGGCATCAGGCCAAACCTCGTCAAGGTCTTCTCAAGGCTGGCCCAAAAGTTTGACGGGTGCTTTAACATCGCTTTTATGAACGCCTACGGCGAAATGATAGTTCTCCGCGACCCTTATGGGTTCCGCCCCATTGTTTACGGCGAAAAAGACGGCATGTTTCTTGTGGCTTCCGAGAGCAACGCATTGATTAACTGCGGGATTACAGAATACAAGAGCCTTGAGCCCGGGCACCTGATTTACATAAATGAGCACGGAAAAATCGAAATAAGGAAGTATGCGGAAAGCAGCAAAAAAGCCCACTGCATGTTCGAATGGGTTTATTTTGCAAATGTAAGCTCTGTATTGGACGGCAAATCAGTCTATATCACGAGAAAGAACCTGGGCATTGAGCTGGCAAAGAGGGAGACCGAGAAGATAGACAAGGATTATGTGGTCATTCCTGTTCCGGACACGGCAAAAGCGGCGGGAGATGCCCTGGCTTACGAGCTGGACACTTCCTCCTCTGAGGGGCTGATAAGAAACAGGTATGTTGGCAGGACATTCATAGAAGGCTCGAACAGGGAAGACAGGATACAAAACAAATACACTGCATTGAAGGAGATAATTGAAGGCAAAAAAGTCATATTGGTTGACGACAGCATTGTAAGGGGCACAACTACAAAGCAGATTGTAAGCTACCTGAAGAAAGTGGGCGGGGCGAAGGAAGTGCACCTGAGGATTTCATGCCCTCCGATAAGAGGGCCATGCTTCTACGGCATTGACATGTCGACTGTTTCCGAGCTGCTTGTCCCGAAATTCATGAAAGGGCCCAAGAAAGGCGAGATTCCCCAGGAAACTGTAGATAAAATTTCCAAGGAGCTTGGAGCAGATTCCCTCATTTACCAGTCTACAGAAGGGCTTGTAAAAAGCATCGGCAAAAAGCCAAATGAGCTGTGCATGGCGTGCATAACCGGGGAATACCCTACAAAATGGGGGCAGAAGCTTTACGAGAAAGCATGGGACAATTACAGGAAGGGAATAAAGGAAAGGACTTATTCATGCTGAATTTTTTAACAAAAACATTATATGTCTATCTGTTTTTCTAAATATATATGGACCTTAAAGAATTGGCTAAAATATTGAATGTAGAAGAAAAATATACCTCTCAATTTTATAGTGAGATGGATAGAGGGACTTCTGCTAAATTAGGAGGTGAAATTTCTGATTATGTATCATCTTTTAATGGATTAGGAAGCACTTATCCAGAAGCCAAAGAAGAATGGAAATATCTTCCCGGCTTTGTAATACATAAAATTGTTGTAAAAGATAATGTTTCCTATTCTGTGTCCCAGCAGTTGAAAGAGGGAAAGTATGATTATGTTGTAACATTTTACATTAATGACCCAGAATCATTAAGCGCATCTGCAGCAATAAATCTTCTTGATTTGATAAGATTTGATGGATTAGAAAGACCTCGAGCTGACAAATTTTCATGGCTTGGAAGGAATACATCCCATTCAAAGAGCTATATTGATATAGATAAATCAAGAGACATTATTAAGATAATTATGCAAGGAACAAACAATAAAGATTCAGCTTAACCTTAAATCCGCTATATCTTAAGCATAATTTATTTTATAAGTCATTCTTCCACAACCTTTAAATAAAAAACACTTCTTTCTGAATCTGTGCGACAGTAGTCTAATGGCCAGGACGCGACCTTGCCAAGGTTGTAATCCGGGTTCGAACAAGCACAAAAATCATGCTTCGAATGTCCCGGCTGTCGCATTTTATTTTTTATTAAGAAAACTATTTAAACTTAAAATTTTGCTGATTCTCCATGATAACATCCGCGAGCATGAAAGAGCTTGAGTCAAAATCCGATGTGCCGCTTTCGGCCTTGATGAGGAGGGCAGGAAATGCAGTCTACGAGGCATTGAAGGAGAAAATAGAGCTGAAAGGCAAGAAGATACTTGTCGTGTGCTATCACGGCAATAACGGCGGAGACGGCTTTGTAGCGGCAGACTTGCTGAGCGAGAATTCTGAAGTGGATGTCCTGTTTATCGGCGATGAGGAAAAAATGAAGAAGGATGCCGGCGTTTATTACAAAAAGCTGATGGGCAATCAAAGGATACAGTTTGTAAGCTATGAAAATGTTGATTTTGATGAATATGATGTGATAATTGACGCCATTCTGGGGATAGGCTACAAAGGCAGGCTCAACAAGGAAATAACAAATGCCATAGAGGACATAAACAAGACCAAGTCCTTCAAGCTTTCAATAGACATCCCGACAGGATTGGATCCGGATACAGGCGAAATAGCCGATGCATGCGTCAAGGCGGATATGATAATCACTTTCCATGACACCAAGCCGGGGCTCGAGGCGTTGCAAGACAAAGTAGTCATCGCAGATATTGGGCTTTAGCGGTAATTTGGGTTTTAGTGGAATTTCATCAACATATTGCTGAATAAATTCGAGGCGAAAAATTAATGGCAGACAATTTTTCGCCGAGTGTTTCTGGTGTCGCGAAGCGACGGATTGAATTATAGGAATTTCAGAAAGCCCAATTATTGCATTTTTTAGAAACCTTTTTAAACATTCTATTCATACTTAAACCTATGGTAATGAGAATAGGCGGGTCGAGGAGAAAATCCAGGTACAAGCTGACAAAGGAGAAGAGAAGAAGGGGAAAAATCAGCATCAGCAGGTATTTCCAGAAGTTTGAGGTGGGGGACAAAGTGGCATTGTATGTCGAGCCTGCTGTCCAGAAGGGGATGTACCACCTGAAGTTTCTCGGCAAAATCGGCACGATAAGCGGAAAAAGGGGCAAGTGCTATGAAATAAAGATGATGGATATAAACAAGGAAAAGACGCTTATTGCGCATCCTGTCCATCTCAAGAGGGTATAATAATGGCAGACGCACAAACTTTATCGGAAGCTCCAATAAACACGATGGCGCTGAAAAAGCAGCTTGAAAAGATAAAAGAAAGGGACAAAGAGCTGGACTTCAGGGCTGCAAAGACAGAGGAGTATCTTGAGCAGCTGAATACTGTCGGCAAGGCAGACCAGCTTTTCCAGAAAATAGCTGCCCTGGAAGTCCCGAGGCTGAGGGAAAGCTACATACACAAGATAATTGACATCATGCCAGCCTCGATAAGGGACCTGAAAGTGGTGCTGCAGGGCTACTCGCTCACTGTAAGCAATGACAGCATGAAAAAGATTGTCGAGCTTATCAAGGAATTTGCCGACAAAAAATAACATTTCTG
Organism: uncultured Methanosarcinales archaeon; assembly: GCA_964454865.1. Lineage (GTDB taxonomy): Archaea > Nanobdellota > Nanobdellia > Woesearchaeales > GW2011-AR4 > JACOZO01. The sequence goes on along the minus strand of CAYVTQ010000049.1, from coordinate 8,327 downwards.
TTTCTGGCAAATGTTTATAAAGACAAAAATCCCAAACTAAATTTAAAATCGAAAATGGAAGCTGAAAAATCAGACAGGGCGAAGGAAGAGCAGGCAGTCGTGCTAGATTTTCTTCCGAACGGCTACCCGTTTGATGACAGGCCCATGTACATGAAAACGCCGATAGTCCAGGCAGTGGGAAAGAAGCACTTTGTCCTGCTGGAGCTTGCGCCGAAGAAAGACGTGCACCTCCAGCCGTACGAGGAAGTGTATATCGGCGACGGAAAAAGGGACAAGATACACCATATTGTCGGCAAGCTTCCTGTTGAAAAACTGACTGCGACCGCCAAATCAGAGCTTGAGTTTGTTGTGAAGGACATCATGAAGAAAGACGAGAAAAGGTTTATCGGCTTCTTCAACAAAGCCATGCCCCTGAGCACAAGGATGCACCAGCTTGAGCTCCTGCCCGGAGTCGGAAAGAAGCACATGTGGCAGATAATAGAAGTGAGAAATGAAAAGGAATTTGAATCATTTCAGGACATCAAGAACAGGGTGAAGCTCATGCCGGACCCTGAAAAGGCTGTTGCAAGGAGAATCCTGCTCGAACTTGAGGGAAAAGAGAAGCACAAGCTTTTTGTAGACTGAAAAATGCATCATTATAACCAAACCCAGATCAAGATAGGACCAATAGCCACTTCTGAAACAGAGATAAAGGACCTGATTAAGGCATGGGCTGCCATTTCAATTGCATTTGCAGTGCTTCTCGGCGGCAAGTCAGTATTGTCGCCGGAATTCTACACCGCATTTGTAATCTCGTCGCTTACAGTCGGAATCGGGTTCCTGTTCCATGAGCTCGGGCATAAAGTAGTGGCGCAGAAATACGGCTGCTTTGCTGAATTCAGGTCTTTTGACGTCATGCTGGCGCTTGCAGTAGCGATGTCATTTTTTGGGTTTGTATTTGCAGCGCCGGGCGCCGTGATGATTTCCGGCCCTGTGGGAGCGAGAAGAAACGGCAGGATTTCAATAGCAGGCCCTCTCGTGAACATAGCGCTTGCGCTGATTTTCCTCGGAGCGCTGCTTTTATTTGAAAGCCCTCTCGCCAGATCAATCTCATTTTACGGCTACACGGTAAACAGCTGGCTGGCGCTCTTCAACATGCTGCCGTTCTGGAACTTCGACGGGGCAAAAATCCTCAGATGGAGCAGGATAAATTACGGCATCGTGGCTGCAGCCTCGCTTGCCCTGATGATTGCCCGAAGCTTTATCGCAGGAGGAGCGGGATGAAGAATATAGTCAACTGCCCGCACTGCGGGAGAAAGCTGGCAGGCATGGGGCATGACGAGGACCATTCCGTCAATGAGCTTTTCTGCTATTTCTGCGAGGCGCAGATCGCCGGCTTCAAAAAAAAGAAAAAAGCGGAAAAAATTTCCCGACGAAAAGATAAAAATGCGTGAAAAAATTTTCAAAAAATACCGACTGCAAAATAAAAAAATAAAAAACTTTAAATATAAGATGCTTCATAGAAAAATAATAATTTTACCAATAAAAAGATGAGCGATAAAAAAACAACAGGTTTGTTTTTGCAAGAAATACAGAAAGAAAGCGGCAGAAAAGAAGTAGGCAAATCTGGCGCATTCAACTTTGATTCTATACTGCAAATTTCAGGGAAAAAAGGAATTTCTAAAACCAAAAAGTTTAAATACTCGAATATCAATAAAAAGAGGTTTTAAAATATAAAAATGAACCATCAGACTTTAAAATTAAGCTTTAAAGACAAGCGCGATGCTATTTCTGGCAGAAGCGTTATTGTACAGGAAAATAAGGCAAACGGAAGCCTAAAATCTGGAAACGGGCATTCCAAGCTTGCAAATGGAAAGAAAGAGATTTCCTTAGTTGTAGGAAACAGAATTCCAAGGTCATTCTTCTGGACATCAGGCATTGGAGAAAGCGATATTACAATACATGCAGGCTCATACCACCTTGCCTTGAAGGAAGCGGGCATTGAAAGGTTTAACATAATGGTTTATTCTTCAATAATGCCCGGCATTGCAATTGAATCCACAAAGCCGACAAATGATGAAATAGTCCATGGCTCAGTGATGGAAACTATAATGGCTGTTGCCAGCGGCACAAAAGGGCAGCAGATCACAGCAGGGATAATATACGGCTGGCTCTATAACAAGGAAACAGGGAAAAAGTACGGGGGCTTGGTTGCCGAGTACAACGGAAATCTACCGGATGGGGAGGCAAGGCAGAGCCTCAGGAGCAGCTTGGATGAGCTTTACTATAATGGATTTTCTGAAGAATATGAAATGAAAGACATCAAAATAGAGACCAGAAGCTTTGTCCCGAAAAAGAAATTCGGCACTGCAATGGTAGTGATAGGATTCAAGGACTATCTTTATCCGATTGTTTCTTAATTTTGTAGCTTTTATTGCCTGAATCAGATAGCCTGATTTATAGGATTATTGCTTTCTTGGAAGGAATATAGGGAAGCAAGGGATGCTGCATTGGCAAAGTTATGAATGTTTTTATCTTCAATCCGCCTCCGGCAATGGTAGTGCGGGGCGTCGCTTTCCTGCCATTGCGCCCCGCCCCGCCAATCTATAGATTATTGCAACTTCAGAAAGCTAAATAGTTACAGCAAACCGGCTTCTCTGAAAATCTTTTCAAGGTTGCCGTCGGCTCGGCTGTAAAATTAAAGGTGATAACTGACTTTCCCCGTAAGGGACGTTCCCCTTGTCAGTTTTAAGTTTCATTTTAAGAGCCTCGCATTTTGACGGCAACTGCATTTTCAGGGAAGCCCAGCAAACCCAAATATTTTTAAAGTGCCTGTGATTATGGAAGAAGAGGGAATTCAAGTGAAGCACTTTAAGCTTTTATCTGGAACTGCCAACAGGAAGCTGGCGGAGGAAGTGTCGAAAATACTTGATGTGCCGCTGACTCCTGTGGAATGCAGGAGATTCAGCGACGGGGAAATCTACTGCAGGGTGCTGGAAAGCGTCAGGGGCTGCAATGTGTTCATAATACAGCCGACCTGCCCTGAGGTAACCGGCAACCTTATGGAGCTCCTTATCATGGTTGACGCGCTTAAAAGATCCTCTCCAAATAAGATAACTGCTGTAGTGCCGTACTACGGCTATGCAAGGCAGGACAAGAAGACAAAGCCCCGCGAGCCGATAACGGCAAAGCTCGTGGCGAACATGATAACAGTTGCAGGAGTTGACAGGCTCATCACATTTGACCTGCACGTTGCGCAGATACAGGGCTATTTTGACATCCCAAGCGACAATCTGGAAATACTGCCCCTGTTTGCAGAATACATAATAAGCAAGAATCTCAGGAATCTTGTTATAGTAAGCCCGGACGCGGGCGGGACTATCAGGGCAAGGGCGCTGGCGAAAATAGTCAATGCGCCAATGGCCATCGTTGACAAAAGAAGGCCTGAGCAGAACATGGTCGCGGTGGAGAACATCATTGGGGATGTGAAGGGCAAAACTGCTATTTTGGTTGATGACATGATTGACACGGGAGGCTCGGTTGTTGAGGCATCAAAGCTCCTAAAGAAGTTCGGCGCAAAAGAAATGTATGCCCTGGCCACCCATCCTGTGCTTTCAGGCAATGCCGTGCAGAAGCTTAAAGATTCCGGCATAAAGGAAGCAGTCGTCACTAACACTATCGATGTTCCAAAGGAAAAGCAGTCCGGCAAGCTTAAAATACTATCAATAGCCCCTTTATTGGCTGAAACCATAAAAAGGACTCATGAAGGCATGCCTGTAGGCGTAGTCTATGACGAGATGTACCAGAGGTTAGAGAAGAGGGCAAGAAGGTGAATTCATGGCAGAAGTGATGAACAAGGAAAAGAAGGCGCAGGAGCTCTACATGCAGCTTCAGATGATAAATGAGGATGCAAAGCAGATCTACAAGCAGCTGCAATCCGCGGAAGGCCAGTTTATGGAGATGGCAGCGACAATACAGGGCCTTGAAGAGTTCAAGAAAATAGAGCAGGGGGCAGAGACTTTTGTGCCGCTAAGCACAGGCATACTGGCAAAAGCTGAATTGAAAGACACTGCCAGGCTCTTAGTCAATGTCGGGGCAAATGTTGCTGTTGAAAAAGATATCGAATCGACCAAAAAGCTTATTGAAAGGCAGATTGGGCAGCTTAAGGAAGTAAGGGACAAGATGGCTGCTGACCTGAAAAGAATAACCGCCCACGGCTCGATGATAGAGCAGGAGCTGCAGAAGCTGGTTTCTGAGTAAAATGTTCAAGTTCCTAAAAGAAAAGCTGAGCAGCGCAATTTCCAAGATTTCTGAGAAGATTTCCGGCAAGGAGAAGGCAGAGGAGGAGATAAAGCCGGAGGAATCCAAGGCAGAAGAGCAGGCTGCTGAACTGCCTAAACAGGAAGAACATGCCCAAGAAAAAGAAATTGAAAGCAAAGAGAAGGCAAAGCATGAGCATAAAATAAGCCATGAGAAGCATGACAGGCAGAAAGAGGAGGCGGGAAAGGCAAAAGAGCATAAGGAAAAAGAGAAGCCTGCTGAAATAAAAAAGGACAGCCATAAGAAAGAAGCGCCAAAAGCGGAAATAAAGGAGGCGAAAGAGATAAAGCGGCAAATAGCTTATGTGGAGCATGAGCAAAAGCCGAAAAAGGCAGAAGAAACCATTAAGCCCAAAAGCGCCAAGCATAAGGAAGAAATAAAGGAATCTGCTGAGGAAGAAAGGAAAATTGAGGCAAAAGCTGAGCCGAAAGAAGAGAAAAGGGGCTTTTTCGCCAAACTGAAGGATAGCATTGCATCAACCGTAACAACCACAAAAATAAGCGAAAAGGAGTTCGAGGAGCTGTTCTGGGAGCTTGAGGTGGTGTTATTGGAGAACAATGCTGCAGTTGAGATTATTGACAAGATAAAGAATGACTTGAAGGAAGCACTTGTTGAAAAGCCCATAAAAAGAAGGAATATTGAGGAAACAATAGAAAATGCCCTGAAAGACTCAATAAGGGGATTGTTCGGCAATGCTGGCTTTGATATTATACAGGAGATAAGAAAAAAGGCAGAAAAGCCCTATGTCATAGTATTCTTCGGCATCAACGGCTCAGGAAAAACAACTACAATAGCAAAGATGGCTAAAATGCTGAAAGACAATAAGCTCAGTTGCGTCATAGCTGCCGCCGACACTTTCCGGGCTGCTTCAATAGAGCAGCTGCAGATTCATGGAGAAAATCTTAATGTCAAAGTGATAAAGCATGGCTACGGCTCGGACCCTGCTGCTGTTGCCTTTGACGCAATAAAGCACGCAAAAGCAAAGAATGCTGATGTTGTTTTGATTGATACAGCAGGCAGGATGCACAGCAACAAGAACCTGATGAAGGAGATGGAGAAAATAGTCAGGGTGGCAAAGCCCGACCTGAAGATATTCGTCGGAGAGAGCATAACAGGCAACGACTGCGTTGAGCAGGCAAAGACATTCAATGACTCCCTGGGCATTGACGGGATAATACTGTCAAAGCTTGACGTTGATGAAAAAGGAGGAGCTGCTGTCTCAGTAAGCTACATCACAAACAAGCCCATTTTGTATTTTGGAGTCGGGCAGAACTATGACGATCTGAAGAAGTTCGAGGCTGATGTTGTTGTTAGAGGGCTGGGGCTGGGATAAATAAAGGTATTTTTACTTTAAGAAAATTTTAACAACAAAAATGGCTTCGACGGATTTTTCTCTGCGAAAAATTCTACTCGACACCCCGCAGGGGGCAACCCACAGTCTCGCCTCGCCATTGCTGTTAAAATTTTCGCACAATCATAATTTCTGAAAGCGACAGCATTAGAATAAATTTCGTCCAATGATGGACGACTATTGTCGCAATATACAAGTACCGGTGCAATAAAGTGGAGTCCCGGAAATAACATATTTTATAGAATTTTGGTGTTCTAATTACATTTTACCATAACTTTAAATAATAAATATGCGCCTAATAAAGCTTTAATGCCTTCTAATACACTATGGCGCAAACTAAAACCAAAGAGGATGTTGTAAAGAAAAGCCTGAAGTATTCTGTACTGGACGGGGCGGCTTTTGCGGCAATGGACGGCATGGCTGCCTCATTTTTGACGCCTTTTGCGATTGCGCTGAATGCCTCGATGCATATAATTGCGGCATTGACTTATGTGCCGCATCTTTTTGGTGCTTTTGTACAGCTGTTTACGGCAAAGGTTGTTGAACTACTGAAAGACAGGAGGAAAATACTTTTTGTTACAGCCTTTATCCATGCAATTATGTGGATTCCCCTGCTTCTCATACCTTATGTTTCGCCGGAGAAAAAATACCTAATTATTGTTTATGTATCAATCCAGGCTGTATTTGCAGAGCTGATGAGCCCGATATGGAACTCGCTGATGGGTGATATAGTGCCTGTCTTTGAGCGGGGAAGGTATTTTGCCTTCCGCAACAAAGTGGTTGGAGTGGTCTCTTTTATTTCCGCCATAACTGCCGGAATCATCCTTAATTACTTCTCGCCCAAAAACCCGTTTCTGGGATTTGCCATATTGTTCGGAACGGCATTCATGGCAAGAGCGCTGTCAGGCATCTTCAGGAGCATGCTGCACAATCCCCCTGTAAAATACAGGGAAGGCGAGAAATTCTCGATTGTTGATTTTGTAAAGAGGATGGACAAGACAAACTACGGGAGATTTGTAATATATATTGCCTTGTTCAAGCTCAGCGTAAATATTGCCTCCCCTTTTTTTGCAGTGTACATGCTGAGAGACTTAAAGTTCAGCTATCTCCAGTTTACGGCATTGATAGCATTTGAGCTTATTGCAAGCTTTGTAGCATCTGGGATATGGGGAAGGCTCATAGACAAAAAAGGGACAAAAATTGTCCTGTACATTACAGGCATGATGACGCCCTTGATACCATTATTCTGGCTTATTTCAAATAATTTCTATTACCTTATCATGGTTGAAATGTTTTCAGGGGCATCATGGGCAGGCTTCAACCTAAGCTCCTCCAACTTCATCTTTGACACTGTAAGGCCTGAAAACAGGGTGAGATGCGTTTCTTACTTCAAGTTCTTTGACGGCATTGCCACTGTAATCGGGGCTTTTTTGGGCGGGCTGCTGATTCCTCATCTGCCTGCATGGGTTTTCATATCCAGCATTCCGATACTGTTTTTGATTTCCGGCATTTTAAGGCTGATTTCCTCTGTTGTGATGCTGCCTACATTGAAGGAAGCAAGATTCATAGAGATGGAAGTTGGGCATTCCTTCTTCAAGAAGTATTTAACGATCAGGCCTACTGAAGGCTTGGTTTACGAGGTCATAGGAAAATATCCTGTTGTGCAGGCGACCATGAAGCAGGCAAAGAGAATCATCAGGAAGGCAAAGAAAGGGCTTGATATAGGTGAGCAGGAAGCCAGGGCCTACAAGAAAAAGCTTATGGATTTCATAGACAAGAGCATGCCTCACGGAATAGAGGAAAAGCATGAAACGGAGATGGACAGAATACAGCACATTACAGAAGAGATTGAGAGTGGAAAGGGAAGGAAGTGAATAATGCAAAAAATGACAGCCCAATATTATCACTTCCATCCGGCTTGAAGCTATCAAAAGTTATTTATAAATAGCATTATTGCAGGTATTATGGCAAAACAGTCATTTTTACTTGTTTCATTGCAGGAAGACAAGGCAAAGAAGCTTGCGCAGGCAGTGACTAATGACAGCTGCAGGAAGATATTGGATTATCTTGCAGACAAGGATGCAACGGAAACCGAGCTTGCGGAAAAGCTGGGGCTGCCGATTTCAACAGTGCATTACAACCTTAAGCAGCTGGCTGGCGCGGGGCTTGTTTCAGCTGATGAATACCACTACAGCGAGAAAGGGAAGGAAGTCAATCATTACAGGCTTGCCAACAAATACATCATCATTGCGCCAAAGTCAACTTTTGGGCTTAAGGAGAAGCTTAAGAGCATTTTGCCGGTTGCTTTCATAACAATATCGGCAGGCTTTGTGGCTCAGCTCATAAGCAGGAGGCCTGCGGAGCAGGATATGCCGGCTGCGCTTGCCAAGATGGCTGCCGAGCCTATGGCTGAAATAGCATCCCCTTCACTGGCGCAGTCAGCTGCCGAGCATGCTGCCGCTGGCAAGTTTTATGGAGCGCTGCAAAACCCAAATTTATTGTGGTTTGCTGGGGTGGCTGCCATGTCAGTGGCAATATTTTTGGCTTTTGAGTATATAAGGTTTAAGATTAATGAGAAGAAATAAATGGGAATAATAACCGATATAAACTTATAGAATTTTACGAAGTTTTTGCCCTCACAAAATTTTCCCTCGAAGTTTGAGGCATCCCACAAACT
>CAYVTQ010000048.1:0-12212 GCA_964454865.1 uncultured Methanosarcinales archaeon | reverse complement strand
TTTTTATTCAGCATATCCTGAAATGCCCTTATGAGGCTATAGCTGCTTCTGGGCCTTGCAGACTGAGCAAATTTAAGAAATCTTTTGCAATAGTTATGCACAACATCGCTTTCAAGCCCCTTATAGGCAGAAAGCCTCTGCAATTCATTTCTGACATAAGGGAAGGGAGGAATGTAGATAATGTCACCCTCAACCTTAAACGGCTCTTTAATCCCTATCTCAGAAGGCACAACAGCATAAAACTCTTCCTGCAGTTTTTTAAGAATGTGCTTTATTATCACGCCTATTCCTGCTATGTAAACCGGATGGTTCATGTCCATTCCTCTTTGCTCTATTGTGCCGTGCTGGCTGACTCTTATAGGCCCCCATGCAGTATTTAGAATTGAGCCGTAAAGAGGCAATACCTGAATGTTAAGCCCAAGGCTTTTAATGTATGATTTCCATTTCTCATATCTCGTTGTTATAATGTCCATGATATCAAGCGCAGTTAACTTATAATGAGGCAGCCCTCCAAACTCTTCCATATTTGCATATAATCCATTTTGATTATCCAAAACCTCCCCTCCCCTATACATTATAACTCTAGAATCCTTCCCAATAAATCTTCCCTGATAAAAAGGAGAAGACTGCATAAAGCATGCTAATGCGGGATCAGCTGCAATAAGCAGATTATAGCTGTTCACAAAGCTGTCCTTGATTTTTGAGCGCACAAGCATTTTAAGGACTCTAAGTTCGCTGTCAAAAATTCCTCTCGGTAAAGAGTAATGGCAGTGGAAGCCAGAACATCTTCCTGCTATCTTAAACTTATTTTTGCCAAAAATATATTCCTGAACCTTGTATTTTTTGTCATCTCTCATAAAAGGGTTGAATTTTCCGGGGTAAGTCCCAAGAGGACAGAGCAAAATGCCTTCCTTTTCCGCTATTGAAGCAAGATACTCAAGCTCGTCAAGCAAATGCCCCATTGTGTCCGGCACCATCTCATTAGGGTAACTTGCAATCTCTATCATATTGCCTGCGCATTCCTTCTTTATTGTGAAGTTTTTGTCGCTTTTTGCCTTTTTCAGGAGAATATCCGCTCCGCTGACAATCCTGCCTTTCCTGTCTATTGTAAACAGCTCTACTTCAAAGCCTGTGAGGGATTTTTTCAGGGGGAATTTTTTAATTTCCATATTTTCAATTAGCGTAAGCTATCCAAAATATACTCTGTCGTTCTTAAATTCCAGCATAAGCTTCTCATAAAAATCTGAAACTATCTTTTCATTCTTTAGAATGTCCCATATCCAGAACCACACCTGGAGGGTAATTTTGTCTTTATCGGCATTTTTTATAAAAATAAGGGGCTCAAGAACTTTTGGGTTCTTCGGCATGACAAAAAATTTCTCTATTATGCTTAATTCCCTCTTGGGAACGTTAGGCAGGATATTCGGGTTTTCGTGGAGAATTTTATTTATTATTTCTATTGCCTTCCTGTAATTTGCATCATTTTTTATTATTATGCCCAAATCAATCCGTATGAATTCTCCCTTGCTGTAGTTTGCGACATTTCCGGTGACAAAGCGCATATTTGGGACTATCAGCAGCTTGCCATCAAGGGACCTTATGACAGTCTTTATCAGGGTTATGTCCTTGACTATTCCAATTATCCCGTCTATCTCAACGATATCTTCCTCCTTAAACGGCCTCTCGACTGAAATGACCAGGCCCGCAAAAAAATTTTGCAGAATTGGGAGCATTGTGAGAAGCAGAGTAATGCCAAGAATCCCGAGAGCAGCCAAAAAAGCCGTGATATTGAAGTCAAGAATTTTTTGGAAGGCAAAATAAAAACCCAGAAAATATATTGTGTATGCGGATATCTTTGACAGGGACTTTAAAACTATAGGGCTGAATTTTTCTCTTAAGGACTTTTGAAGCAGCCTTGATACTATATTTGCTGTTATAAAAGTCAGCATAATTACAAAAATGAACAAAAGAAAGTTCTGCAAAGAGACTGCTCCTATAAAATTGCCGCCCCCATTAGCCAGAATTGACATTGTACACCTTCCTTACGGGCCAGGATATTTCAATAGCCTCCCTGTCATATCTTTTTTTTAGAGACTTTATCAGCTCGTGAGTCACTAAGTACCTGTCAACAAAACTCTCAACTCTTAGGATAATTGAAAAATTTATGTTGGAATCCCCAAAGGTATGGTATCTGATAAATGGCTCAAAATCCTTTACAGCTCCCTTGATTGTTTTCTGTATTTTCTTTGCGGCATCGATTGTCACTTTCTCAACCTTTTCAAGATCAGATGAATAATCCACGCCGCACTGGATAACGACGCTCATTTCAGGCACAGGCAAAGAATCGTTTGTTATGATTGTGGATGCTATTTTTGAATTCGGCACCACAATCATCGTGTTTGGCAATGTTCTTATTCTTGTTGACCTCCATCCTATGTCTTCCACATACCCGCTTACTCCCCCTTCCATTTCTATAAAATCTCCTATCCTTATCGGCTTGTCAGAAATTATGTGCAGGCCCGCAAAGAAATTTGACAAAGTATCCTGCAATGCAAAGCCGACAGCAATGCCGCCTATGCCCAGTGTAGCTACTAATGGCGTAATTTCAACATTAAAGTGCCTTAATATTATCATCAGGCCTATAAGATAGACGAAGGCATTTACAGACTTAATGACAAGCCGCGGCATGCTCTGAAAGCCGGGATTTAAAGCAATCCACTTCTCCATTGCAACTTTTGTCAGCCTGTATAACACAAAAAATGCCCATAGCACTCCTAAGACAAAGAAAATGTCATTCATCAGCCCTATTCCCTGTCTTAAATAATCTATCTGCAATAAGGAAAAATAAATCCCGATAAGAACTGCCCCGGCAATGAAGGGTTTTTGCAATGCTGCAAGAAGCTTGTCATCTATATCTGTTTTTGTTTTTCTCGTTATGCTTTTGATGTATTTATTTATAACAAAATATAAGATTTTAGCAAAGACAAAAGAGAATATAATGCCTGCTATTGCAATGCCGATTTCTATGTTTAGCGCCGGGTATACTGCCATTCTAAGACAAAATCACATCCTTAATTTTTCTATAACTTCATATATGCCCTGCACAGAGGGCTTTTCAGTCACTTCATCAGCAAAAAGCTTGAGCCTTTCTTCGGCATTCGCAACAGCAATCTTGAAGCCGGGGCTCGCGAATAAGTCAACGTCATTTTCGCCGTCGCCTATGATTATGCTCTTTTTCGGATCTATTCCGAGATACCCCAAAGCCAATTTCAATGTAACTCCCTTGTCTATGCCTCTTGGCAGCACCATTATTTCGTCGGCGTTAGCTCTGAATCCTATAAAACTCCCAAAAGTATGGAGCGCATCTTTTAGTTTGTCTTCAAATACCTTGGAAACGCTTATTATTCCCTCGCCGATATTCGCAGGAAAGTTATTTTTCTTGAGAAGCCTTTTTGCCTTTTCAAATTTTTCAGAGCCGAACTGCCATGACAATCCATTATCCGGGAAGTAAACATAGCTCCCGTTTTCCGCTATTATGCAGTCCCATATTGGGTATTTTTTGTAAAGTGCTTTTGCATATTTTCCGTCCCTTCCAGTAACCAAAAACAAAGGCTTGTTAAGGGATTCAAGCTCCATAAGAACAGCCTCGTCAACAGCGCCAGGCTCGTCTGTTATAGTACGGTCAAAATCCGTTATAATGGCAGATACATCATCAAGCTTTATCTTCTCCAGCCTCCAGTCAGTTTTTTCTTTTATCAACCTCCTGTAAAGCTGAAAATGCCTGTCAATGCCTTTTGACATTTCAAATCTGGATTTGACAATTTTAATGCTCTCCATTCCCATTTTTTCTCTTAATTCATCATTCTCCAGAAGCTTCAAAATTCTATCTGCTGTTTCATCTATGTTTCCCGCATCAACAAGAAATCCATTTACGCCGTTCTTAACTTGCAGGGCTATTCCGGGCACATTAGTCCCGACTATTGGCCTGCCGCAGGACATTCCTTCAGTAACAGCCAGCCCAAAACCCTCATTCTTTGATGCAAGCGCCACTATATCTGCTGAGTTATTGTATAAGGGCAGCTTTTCATATTCTACGCTGCCTGTAAAAATTATATGGCTTTCCAGATTAAGTTTTTTTACGAGTGCATAAACTTCTTTTTCGCATTCCTGCCTTTCCTGGGAAATTTTAGTTGTCATAGATTCCCCTCCGACAAACATAAGCCTTGCATTCGGAAATTTTTCAATGATTCTGGGCATTGATTTTATGAGCTGTGTATGTCCGCTTTTAGGGTCAATGCGCTGGACGCTTAGGATTATTTTGCATTCTTTTGGAATTTTGTATAGATTTTTTATTTCATCGCCGCATTTTTTGGGCTTGAAAAGGCTCGTATTTGCAATTGGATGCACTATCTCAGCTTTCTCGGCAGGCAGCCCCGCCTTAACCGCAGATTTTGCATACTCTTCGCATGAGAAAATGACCTTGTCAAACTCCTTCATATGCCTTATAAGAAAATGCTTGAGATGCTTTGATATTGAGTCAATAAAAGGAATATGCCATGTCAGTATGACCGGAATGCCCCTTGGAATATTCCTATAGATGAGCAGCATCTGGAAGTCATGAATATGGACCACTTCAGTCGGATTTTTTTCGAGAAGCTCCTCAATCTGCCTGCCCAAAGACAGGTTTAGCTGGTGATATTCATCATAGCCGTAAGTTATCAATGGCTCTTTTTTGAAAAATTCCCCTTCGCCATGGCATTCCTTGTAAATTCTCTCCTTGAAATTGCTGTAGCCCTTCAGCAAATCCTCTTTTAAAGGCTCTTTAGGGATTCTGAAGACCCTGATTCCTTTGATTAACTCTTCGCTTGGCTCATTAGGGGGCCTCAAATGCACTTCGACAACTTCATTTCCCCTTTGGATCAGGCCTCTGGCTAGATTAAGGAGATATGTTGAAACCCCCCCTACATGGGGGTAAAATGACTGGCTTGCAAAAAATATTTTCATTTTTTAAGGATTAATTTAAGCAAGATGGGGAAAATTAACGAAAATTTTATATAAAATAAAAAATTGGCAAAAAATAGATTCGAAAAATCATATATAAGTTTTAGTATCCGCTTGTATACAAAAAATGATGCAGAATTATTCGATTTTGTTCGAAATCATGGAACTGCTGGGGAAAAAATGGGTTGCTCCGTTGCTTCTGTTCCTATTGCTCTATGAAGAGGCCAATTTTTCCAAAATTAAAAAGAATTTAAGGCTGACTTCCCGGGCATTGTCCAAAAAATTAAAGCTGCTCGAAACACTTGGGCTGGTCGAAAAAATTGTTGCAGAAAGCAATAAAAAAGTCCTCTATACACTAAGTGAAAAAGGCAGGGAAATATCAAGTACGCTGCTGGGCTTTGCTGATAATATCAATAGTAAGTGATAAGGGATAATGTCAGCAGCCCTACCATAGCAATACATCCTGAATTGATTTTATAAAAATCTTTCTAAATAATCAGGCATGATTCAGAGCCTCATTCAATCTCAGCAAGCGCATTGCCTTTATCCAAAAAATAAATTTTGGATTTTGCATTGAAGAATTTGTCCAGCAAGGCTGCCAATTCGCTGCCCGCTTCCATGATTTCTTTTTTAGCCACAGGATGGACTCCCTCAATCTGGAGGTTTATGTTTCTGGATTCTTTTGTAATTTTTGTCTTGTCAGACTGCCTCCAGTTCCATTTCCTTCCCAGCACGTCCTTCGCATCCTTAAAGATTGCCTCTCCTTTGTCAGGATGCTCCGCCTCAGTTTTTCCTATTTCCAGAAACTTTTCATCGCCATTTGCCAGCGTCAGGGCAACATCCCCTTCTATTCTGTCAGCATCATCTCCCCCTGCAGAAATCAGGCATTTCAATGAAATATAGTTGTAAAGATTGACGATGCTGTTTATATCCGGTATTGATCCTCCCTTCAGTATTCTCTTTATCATCGCCTCAACTGAGCAGATGTATTTTGAAGGCTTTGAGCCGAAAGCGGAATAAGCTTCCCGCCACATCTTTATTCTTGGGTGCTCGGATAGGATAGTGTTCTGGAATTTGATTCTTATTTCTTCTTCTATAAATCTAAGCATGCCAAGAATTTCCTGATTGGAATTGGAATTGTCAATTCCCCTTACAGCAATTATTGCCAGGCTTGCCGTGGGAAATTTCTCCAGAATTTTCTCACTTAAGATATATCTCATAATGACGCTACTGCTTCTTCCCGACAAACTCTGTGTACTTGCACTTCCCGCAGCTCATCCTGTCCTTGTGCATGGCCATATAGTCGCCCTGCCCGCATTTAGGGCAGTACTTGTTCTTCCTTGTTAATTTATTGCCGGAAACCTGGTACATCTTGTACCTGTGCAGCGATTTGGATTTTTTCTTTTCAGCCATGCCTATCCCTTCTTTTCCGCCTTAGGCTTCGCTTCTTTTGCCTTCTTCTCCTTCTTTTTGGGCTCAATCACATTCCTTGAATTCTCGTCATTGTAGGCATAAGCAAGCACCTGCGCTTTTCTTGAGCCGAAATAATTCTTCATTCTCCTTATTATGACAAGACTCTCCTCCTTTTTCACCGAAGATGCTATCTGCGGAATTAAGTCCTTGTATGAAGGCGTTGCCTTGTCAAAAGTGATATTGGCAATTATTTTTGTCCTTGACAATAGCGGCTCTTCCTGCCTTGTTTCGATTTTAAGCTCCATTTTATCTTACCTTTATTGCGTATTCGCCGTGCGAAGTTAGGCTTATTTTCTGCGCTATTGTTGATTTATTGGCATCCAGAATATACATCCTTCCCTGCCAGTTGGTGGAGAACTGGTTGCCCTTGCACAGCGGGCATTCTTCGCCGTCAACGAAAATCTTGCATTTCTTGCATACTTTCTTTCTCATCTAAATCACTTCTTGCCTTCCTTCTTCTTGTCCTTAGGCTCCTTTGGCTCCTCTTCCTTGCCTTCGTCTTCCTTTATCCATTCCAGCTTCCCCAGGCCCTGCTGCCTCATTGTAAGCCCTATTTTAGGATTTAGCGGATCCTTGAACGAGATTGCAATTATCCTTGCCCTGCAGACATCGCCTACTTTAAGCACCCTTTTTGTCTCCTTTCCGGTCAGGGCTTTCTCCTTGCTGAAGCTTACAAAATCATCCATTGTCTGGCTTATGTGTATCATGCCGTCAATTGTGCCTATGTTGATAAAAGCCCCAAACTCAGCTATGTCCCTTATCTTCCCGATAACGACTTCCTGCAGCTCAGGCTTGAAAGTGGCAATTTCAAATGTAGTCTCGTAATAAGGCGCCCCGTCTCCTGCAATAAGCACTCCCTCCCCTATTTCCCTGAGGTCCAGCACTCCTACGACTATTCCGAGCTCTTTTGAGATAAAGCCGTCATACTTCTTCTTGATCCTCTCCAAAATAGCCCCTTTGACATCCTTGCCAAAAAGGTTTGGAGGCACCCTTATATGATCCTTTAATTCTACCTTATAGAACATTTTAGCATCAGGAGGGGAGTTGGAGCATTTATAAAGGTTTCTTATTTTCAAAAGCAAAGGAATTTATAGGGTTTGCTTACATTATTTCATTAAAATTAATTGGGGGATTTTGAAAAATTACCTATATTCTACTCCAAACATAGAATGCAGAAAATAAACCTATAAATGAGATTGCTACTCCTAGCACAAAATTAAAGAAGAATGTGTTTGTTATTATTATGCCAACACCTACCCCTCCAGTAATTAAACATAGTTCATATAAAAATTCTTTACTATTAAATTTAACTTTTTTCTGAGCTGTTAAATTAAAGGGTTATAAAGAAGAAAAAGTTTTTATACTATTCTTTCTAAAGTTATATTAAGGTGGTTATATGGTACAATGTCCCATATGTGAGTCTTCATTGTATAGGCATAGTGCGATTGTAAAATTATTTTTAGGTGGTGAAATGTTCTGTAAGAACTGTGGGTGGAAAATGACCAATGAAGAACTAAGAGTTCAAGGTGGTATTGAAGCAGTTAGAAGGAAAAATCTTAGAGGTAAGTGAAATATTATTTTAACCCCCTTTATCAAAAAAATGATAAACTGCACCCATTATAACAAAAATTACCATAGGCATTATAATCATAACTACTGAAATTAATAACACTACGTTGAATAAACTATATCCTAATTTTTCAGTACCTCCGACTATTATTATGCTCGTAAGTGAACCAACTATTGAAGATATTAAAATTAATAATATATCTTTAGGCTTTATTTCATCATTACCAAACTTATAATGAATTTTTAAAAAGTTCATTAAATCAATCCTTTTCTTCGTCGTTTTCTTTCTATTATTATTCTTAACAATTCAAGATTAATCTTATACTTCGGAATATTCAAGGGTGGTAAATTAACGTCAAATGGGCTTTTACGCTTCCTTATTTTCATTGATTACACCTTTTGAAATTAAAATCTGAATATCTTTTTTTACTGTTTTCCATACAGCTTCCAAATCCACTCCAAAATAGCCGTGGATAAGCTTATCTCTCATCCCGGCAATATCTTTCCAGGGTATGGAAGGATTGGTATTCTTTGTTTTCTGTGAGAGTAGTTTGGCAGCTTCTCCTATGATTTCGATCTGCCTAATGACAGCATCCTGAACGATTGATTTTTGGAGAAATTGTTGTTTTGTCAAAGAGCCGCTATACTCCTCTATGCTCGCTATTGACCCGAGAATATGCTTCAGATAAACATTGTCATCCTTATCCATAAATCACTTCCATCTCGTTCTTTATAGTATCCATAATAAACGGGCTTACAGATTTTTTTGTTAATAAATCAACTTTAACGCCGGATTTTTCGGATAGCTCTCTCTCAATTCTAACCAAGTCCAAGAAACTTTTCTTATCTTTAAAGTCCACTATAATATCTATATCGCTTTTTGGTGTTTCAATATGTTTTGCATAAGAGCCAAAAAGGGTTATTTTCCTAGCTCCATTTTTCCTCAAATCGTTTACAATTTTCCCAAGTAATCTGCTTCTTCTCATATTTCTTATATTATATTCAGCCTTTTTTTAATCTTTCTGTTATACACCTGCAAATATTGTTTTGAAAGGAACAATCCTTATAAATATACAGATTCAACAATCGGCTTCCCTGAAAATGTAGTTGCCGTCAAGTTTGCGAGGCTCTTAAAATACAGACGTAAAACTGACAAGGGGGATGTCCCTTACGGGGAATGTCAGTCCTCCATTCCACTTTCACAGCCGAGCCGACGGCAACCTCGAAGAGATTTTCAGGGAAGCCTCAACAATCCCAAAATTTAAAAACAAAACAAAATAATCAGGCAATAATGGACTTAAACCAGATAGCCGAAAAATGGCAGAAGAGATGGGCAGAGGCAAAGATATTCGAGGCTGACGCTGACAGTAAGAAAAAGAAGTTCTTCTCCCACTTTACTTATCCTTATGTAAACGCCTATCCCCACATAGGCCACTTCTACACCCTGATGCAGGCAGAGATAATGGCGCGCTACAAGAGACTAAGGGGCTTCAATGTGCTTATGCCGCAGGGCTGGCACGCAACAGGCTCTCCGATAATAAGCGCTGCAAAAAGGGTGCAGGAAAAAGAGCCGAAGCAGCTGAAGATTCTTGCAGACATGGGCATAAAAGACGAAAAAGAAATAAAAAAATTCGAGAAGCCGGAATATTGGATAGAATATTTCGCTCCGGAATTCAAAAAGGATTTTGACAGGATAGGCATTTCAATAGACTGGAGAAGAAATTATATCACAACATCATTGAATCCGCATTACGACAGGTTCATAAGATGGCAGTTCAGGAAACTGAAGGAAAAGGACTATGTCGTCAAAGGCAGATTCCCTGTTGTTTGGTGCCCTAAGGACAATGTTCCTGTCGGCGACCATGACCGCGTCGAGGGGGAAGGCGAGACTCCGCAGGAATTTATAGTCATGAAATACAAGTTCGGCGACAAGTTCATTGCAGCAGCAACTTTAAGGCCTGAAACAGTTTTCGGCGACACAAACATCTGGGTAAACCCTGATACAGAATATGTCATTGCTAAAGTTGACCATGAAAAATGGATAATCAGCAAAGAATGCGCTGAAAAGCTGAAGCAGCATGAAAAAAAGGTTGTTATTGAGTCAAAAATCAGCGGCAGGGCATTGGTAGGAAAAGACTGCCGGGCTCCGGTAACGAACAAGGAGCTTTTGATTCTCCCGTCAGGAATCTGCGACCCGAATATTGCAACAGGCATTGTCAGAAGCGTCCCAAGCCACGCTCCGTTCGACTGGGCTGCGCTTAACGACTTGCAGAGCAACAAGACAGAGTGCGAGAAATACGGCCTTGATTTTGAGGAAATAAAAAAAATAAAGCCTATTGCAATGATAAAAGTCGAAGGCATTGGCGAGCATCCTGCAATAGAGTTCGCAAAAAAATTCGGCGCAAGGTCGCAAAAAGACAGGGAACAGCTTGAAAAAGCAACACAGGAATCCTACAAAAAGGAATTCTTCAGCGGCATCATGAAAGGCAGCACGGGAAAATATGCAAATATGCCTGTGGCAAAAGCAAAAGAGGAGATAAAGCAGGACATGCTCAATGCCAATCAGGCTATGCTGATGTATGAGCTCACTGGCAAAGTAGTATGCCGATGCCTGACTCCGTCAACGATCAAGATAGTCTCAGACCAGTGGTTCATCGCTTACGGAAACAGGGAATGGAAGAAATCAGCCCATAATGCATTAAAAAAATTAAAGATTTACCCCGACAAGTCAAGGCAGCAGCTGGAATACACAATAGACTGGCTGAGGAACTGGGCCTGCACAAGAGAGGCAGGGCTTGGCACAAGATTGCCGTGGGACGAGAAATGGCTGATTGAAAGCCTAAGCGACTCGACAATATACTTCGCTTTTTATACGATTGCCCACCTAATAAAAAATGTTGATGCTGGGCTGATAGACGACGCTTTTTTTGATTATGTGCTTCTGGGAAAAGGAAAAAAGCCAAAAATCAAAGATATAGATAAAATGAGAAAGGAATTTGACTACTGGTATCCGATAGACTTTAACACTTCCGGCAAGGATCTGATCCAAAACCACATTGCATTCTCCTTGTTCAACCATTCTGCCGTGTTTCCGGAAGACAAATGGATGGCCGGCATAAGGATAAACGGCTGGGTTACAATTAACGGCCAGAAGATGAGCAAGAGCCTCGGCAACATCATTTTATTGAGGTTCATTGCGCAGCAATTCTCCCCCGATCCTGCAAGGCTCACTATCGCATCCGGCGGCGAGGGATTGGATGATCCGAACTGGGACTCCGAATTTGCAAGATCCAACAGGGAAAAGCTGATTCAGCTTTATGAATTCTGCATCTCCAACTACGGCAAAGGCGGCGCCAGATACGGAAATGCCGAGAAATGGCTTGAATCCCAATTAAACCAGTGCATCAGGCAGGCAACAGAGTGTATGGATGAATCCTTGTTCAGGAGTTCAATCCAGTCATGCTACTTTGACCTGCAGAAGAAGCTGAAGAGATACCTGAAGATGGCAAAAAATGCCCCTAATAAAAAGCTCATCAGCAAGGCAATTGAAGCCCAGATCATAATGCTCGCCCCTTTTGCCCCGCACACATGCGAGGAGATGTGGGAAAAGATAGGAAAGAAAGGCTTTGTCTCGCTGGCAAAATGGCCGGAGTTTGACAAAAGCAAGATAGATGAAAAAATGAATTTCATGGAGGATGTTATTGATTCTACTAAAAAAGACATCCACTCCATCATAAGGCTCTCAAAGATTGAAAAGCCCTCCAAGATATACTTGTTTATTGCAGAGCCGTGGAAATACAAGTTTTTTAAGGTTTTGAAAGAAGAATTGAAATCGACAAAAGAAGTCCAGAAAATCATGAGAAAAGTGATGGCAACGGAGCTTAAAAAATACGGAAATGAAATGAGCAGAATGCTGCCGAAATTAGTGCAGGATGCCTCAAAAATCCCGCAGCTGGTATTAGACCAGAAATCAGAGATTGAGATGTTCACGGAAGCAGTTGAGATGTATAAAGAAGAGATAAAATCTGAATTCGAAGTCGTAAAGGCAGAAAGCTCAAAAGAGCAGAAGGCAAGGCAGGCAGTGCCGTCAAAGCCTGCAATTTTGATTTCTTGATTTAGTAATACTTTAGCTTTCTGAAGCAAAATTCTAACTTGTATTCTCTACTACC
>CAYVTQ010000047.1:0-12222 GCA_964454865.1 uncultured Methanosarcinales archaeon | reverse complement strand
TACAATTTCCTTTTCCACCCATGTGGTGCCGAACTTTGTTCGAGCATGCTGACTGTAATTTTTTATGATGCTCGGAAAAAATGACGCTACCCTTTCCTTCGCCAAAAGCCTTGCGTAAGTGATTAATAACTTTACTTTACTGGAAATCACAAAAACTCAATGTCTGTCTCAATTGCATCCGCAGTGGGATATTCTTCAACAACAGCAGGAATCAGACCCATTGATTTTATCTCATTGCCGTATTTTTTGGCAAGGCTTGAAGAGGATATAAGCCTCAATTTAATTTCATCAATATCCAGGCTGCCATCACTGATATTTAACCTACGGATTATTGCCTTTCTGATGCTGATGAGCTTTTCAATGGCTGCTTCTTTTTCATTCTCATTCATTGAGCCCAAAATTTTCCTATAAGAGAAAGAAGGCGCCAATTCCTTAAGATAAATTGCTCCCCTTATTATCATTCCTTCTCCTGTTATGCGGTCGAAATGGCGGGCAATGTTTTTTGCCCTCCTCTTTATCCTTCTTGCCATCTGTATTGCGTCTTTCAGCTTTGAAGTGCAGTAATGCACGTTAAAGCCATACTCCTTCTTCCTGCAGTACCTCATAAGCTCCAATGCAGTTTCTTCGCTGCCTTTTATCGCATAGGAAAGCCTGTCTTTGGTGATGTAGCCCATGCCTGAAAGGCTGTTTGCATTGTTGTCGGAAATCTCAAGTTCGTTTAGGTTAAGAAAATCTATTTTTCCTTCTAAAAAATCTATCAGTTTTTTCGTTTCCTGCTCATAGTGGGGAATGGCAGGAATCTCAACTCCTATGCTCCAGCCAAACTTTCCCGCCAGATTGATCCTTTCCCAGTTTGAGCTGTCCCACACAGCAGGATGAAACCTTATTTCGTCAAGCCCTGCCCTGTAAATCAGCGAAAGCTTTTCAGCATTAATGTTCTTCAAGACTGTATAAAGGTGCACATGAAATTCTTTGCCAAACCTTTTTTTCAGCGCCTTTATAGCTTCCGCAGCCCTTTCCGCAACAAGAAGAGGGTCTCCTCCGGTTATTCCAGCCCCTTTTGCATTGCATAATTCTGCTTCCCTGATGAGAACGTCAATCTGCTCCTGCCCAAATTTATGGCTCTTAAGCTTTGCATTCCACTCATTTGCGAAAATCACGTCTTTGGATTTCCTGTTGTCGGAAAGAGGGCAGTAGAAGCAGCCTACATTGCACACTCCTGTAATGAAAAGTACAAGCTTCTCTCCTTTGACGCATAGTTTGCAGCCCAGCGGCAGTGCCCCTATCTTTCTTGAAAAATAAGGCGTTTCTTTAATTTTCCTTCGCATTTTGCTCAAAGAGTCATCAAAGGATTATAAGAGTAATATAATAAAGTATCCTGCTATTGCGCCAGCCGAAAGAAAAGGCATTGCAGGATAATACCTATTCTGCTGACCCTTCATCAATAAGAAAAACAATGCAATCGCTGTTGTTATTGGAATTATGGAGGTCTTAAGAAATCCGGCGGCAACTGTTTCTTTTAGCATTAATCCCTTCATTACAACGCCCGCAAATATGAGCGGAAAGCCCATATCGCCGCCGCCGAGAACAGCGACATTCGCTTTTGGCTTCATGCCTTTCATGGGCTTTCCCTTAGGCAGTTCAGCTTTTACCTTTCTTTTGTAATTTATCATCAATCCGGAAAATACTTTTGAGCTTGTCTGGAACTCCGCAAGCTTTACCATGTGCTTTGTCTTCCATACTGCTATGACATCATAAACTGAGATTATGACCAAGAGCATGAATGCAGCAAAGATGTTTATTATTGGCACAAATACAGAGGCCAGCCCGCCGTAAATGAATATTTCTGAAATATTCTGAGTTACCACATTTGGCCTGAAAACCCTTAAGAGTGTCAGCCCCAGCGCAATTAAAAACGCAATAACTGGCTGAATGAAAGCGGATAATGCGATTGACAAAGTTAATATTATTGTGAGAAAAAACCAGAGCCTCCATACTAACGGCTTGTTGAGCCTGATAATCCACAATATAATGAGGGTTCCTATCAAGATTGCTATGACTATCGGAATAAATGATGTTGACTGGTTTTTGACTTCCGGCCTTTCAATGTCATAAGGCAGCTCTTTCCATTGAACAGCTTTGGTTTCAGCTGTCTTTTTGTGGTCAATGTAATGGTTAACCACTGCCAAGCCGACAAATTGAGTAAGCAGAAAAAAGCCGATTAGGGCGAAAGTTACGCTGAAAGTGTGCTTCATCACAGCCTAAATTCAATTCTGGTTTTTATAGGTTTGCATACTAAAAATCACCACCTTTAAGGGATAAATTTATAAATATTGATAGAATTCCATCTATATGAACTTGACTTATCGCATTGAAAATTCAATACAGCCTTATGACCCTTCACTTGCCAGTCATATGGCAGTCCTTACCACCATGAGCCAGAAAGGTGTGGAGATGGGAAATGATGAGGCTTTCATATCTAAAGCCCTTGAAGTGCAGCGCGGAAGGGAAAAGCTTGCAAAGCCAGATTTTTTACTTCCCAGATGGAAGCGAATAGGATACAGAATTCTTGAAATCTTGCCAGGATATAATGTAAACAGGACACAGATACAGCATATAATAGCCAGAGCTGCAGCGCAATATGAATTGTCCAGAAAAATGTATGATGATGTAGTGAACTACGCTGCTCTTGTTATGGAAGCCCACAACCGTGTCATTGTGTTTGATAATAATCTTTGTGAAGGATTGAAGGCAATGGAAGTTTTTGAGCAGAAGGCACCCGAATGCATTAAAGATCTTCAATCACGCATTGAAGCGCTGGAGACTGATTCAGCACGTCCGGACTTGCACGAGCATTTTTCAGGAATTATGCCATCGGAAGTTGTGGACCTGAAAATTAAGGATTCTTATAAGCAGGTAAGGAAAATGCAAGAGGATATTGCAAAATTAAGACACGACCTTGGATTAGTAAGCAGTTACCGTCCTGTTTATGAGGGAATGCATGAGAGAGTGTCCCAGCAACTTGAGCGTTGGGATGACACTATTGCTGCACTCAATCATGATATGGGAATTATAGGTTCACTTATGTTTGAATTTAGGAATCTTACCGCTCCTCAAATAGTTATTACGCAAGCACAGCAAAAGGTAGCTCAACTGGCAGATATAGCCAGCCAACTTTCGAATTCAATGTTTCAGGTGCAGGCTGTCACGGAAATTGGGCCTTATAGAGATGACTATCATGTGCGCCAAATACAGACAGATATGAAAGCCAGAACTGCGATAAGCCGTGAGCTTTCCGATCAAAATCTTCTTGGTGGGAGCAATGAATAGCAAGTTTCAATCCAAAGAATGGGAAAGTTTTGAGCAGGATGCAAAACAACTGCATGGTTTGGAAGAAATGTTACAGTTAGAGGGAGAAGAATGGATGCAAACATGGATACCTTATGCAAAAGCAGCCCATGACTTTAGTGTCAGCCATTTGGGCAGCGAAGATGCATATCATCTAAGAATCCCATTCCAGCTAGCGGAAAGTCTTGAGCGTGACGGGCAGAAGATGTACGCCGCATGGAATAAGCTTGAGTATGTAAGTGTGGACCAACACTCTGGAACTCTTTCAATCGATGATAAATACCTGTCATCCCATACTGAAGAAATTATTGGCGTGCTTAACGCTTGCAGGGAAATTGTCGGAACATATGATAGCCGCTTGCTTAATCATCTGCCGCCAGGATTATTCCGCAATATTCTCAAATTTCTTGAGTCACTCTCGGAGCAGGCTAATAACATGGGAAGTGTTCAGGTAGTTCCAAGTGGAAGTATTTGCAATATTATCGATAGTACTATAGAGCGTCTGAACTCTGTTAAAGATCAAAATAATAATGCCCTATTTTCTGCTGAGGAAAGGCAAAATATTTACGAAACTCTTGGTGAGGCAGTTGGCGGAGATTATCATAGGGACAATATCTTGAAGGGATTATCAATAATTACTCGCTGCCCTTACTCGGGATACAATAGTGATAATATTTGCGATTTCATCTCAGTGATAGCAGAAAATATTGATGGCAAAAAGGTTGAGTCAATAGCGGAAGGTGTTGCTGCAATACTTCGGGCGGCATCGACATATAAGAAAAATTTGCCTAATGTTGATCATGTATTAGACGCCATTAGTCATGTAGGCGAAAATGCTGATCGTGATGATACCCCTTCCCATATAGGACACCAAGTCGCTCAGATGTTGTTTGGGAAGTGATTAACCATTAATTGCTTCCAGCCCTACAAACTGGGTAAGCAGAAAAAAGCCGATTAAGGCGAATGTAATCTTAAAAGTGTGCTTCATTAAACTATCAATTCAATTGCAGTTTTTATAGGTTTGTTTTTTATAACTGTTTGGCTTTCTGAATTTACTACAGTTCCTTCCGTCGCCTTTGAGGCGATAAAAATACACTCGCGGAATTTTGACTGATTTGAGCGCAAGCGTGCGAGCTTCTCGCACACAAACCGCTAAAATTCCGCCTCTAATTAATTCAATAAATTTTACCAATTAACTCATTGTTCTAAATTTGCGAGGCGGAGCGCAATGGCAGGACAGCGACGCCTCGCACCAGAATTGTTGCGAAGCAACGGAAGGAAAAATTAATCTGAAATAGAATTAAAATCGGAACATTTAAATATTTTAACATATAAAACGTATTAAACGTAATAAACAAGAAGGAAAAAATGGTAAGCATAACATTATCTGTTCCAAAAGACATGAAAAAGGAAATGGACGGCTTTCCCGAAATAAACTGGAGTGCAATAGCAAGAGAAGCCATAAGCGGGCGCCTTCTTATGATGGAAAAATTCAGGAAATTTGCCAAAGAAAGACCTTTTGAAGAAGAGACATGGAAAAAAACAAAATGAAGCCCAAATTTAATCTAAGAAGAAGGGAATTTCTTATAGCAATATTGGCAGTTTTTTCAATTATTGGCGTCTATTACCTGGGGCCTGCAATAACCTCATTTGTGATAAAGGAGTTTGAATATGCGGACAGCTTAAATCTGCTCGTTACTTCATCAGGAGAATACACATGGAATATGCAGAATCCCGGGAGCCTCAGGAATGCCAGGATAGACGGCTCAATCACTAATTCAGGCAATGCGAGGGTTTATCTGGAGGGCAATGGAAACAGATACCTGATTTTAGACACCAGGAGCATAAATGAAAGCAAGGAGCCTCCAAGCATTTATTTTTCAACAGCCGGCGAAGAGGCAAATACTACGGGAAACAGCATTGATTTGAGGCTGGATTACAATGAAAACTCGGAATATGACCGGAATAATGACGGCAAAGAAAGCATATACGGCATTATTGACCTGAGCCCAGCCAGGACGAAATTCAATTTTGATGCGGATGACGGCAATCTATGCACAAGATGGGAAATTATCAACCAGAATGAGCTGACCTCAACGCAGGTTTGCTATGGAAGCTCCAATTGCTGCGCTTATGTCAGCCTGGCTCCAAAGCGCTCAAACTGGTCAGAGCCATATTATGCCTCTTTTGGCAGCGACAATGCAGGCTATAAAAACATCATCAGCGCGCAGGTCATCCATACAGAATTCAACGCCACCGGCGACGGCCTGCACTCCAACACAATTTCAGGCGGATGGAAAAGCCTGAACGCGTCTTTTTATGAATATTACAAGGAATTCCTCAATTCATGCGAAGAAACATGCTCATTAAGCGGGCTGAATAAAACAAGCTACAGGCTTGTCTTTGAAATTGATGACAATGCCACTTTGCAGATAGACAGGATTTATTATGATGTCGATGCGGATATTGCTGAGAACAATCCTCCCCTGCTTGTAAAATCACTGCCCAACATCACGATAGAGTCCGGAAAGACTGCCGAAATAAACCTAACTTATTACTTTGCTGATGGCGACAATGAAGAATTAGAGTATTTTTATTACAGAAGTGATGGAATTAAAATTGAATTTGATAAAAATACTGCAATTCTAAAAGCAGAATCAGGATTTTACGGGCTGGTGCCGACTTTCATTACTGCGAATGATACAAAAGACACTGCAATATCTAACCTGTTTAATATAAACATCACTGAAGCCCCTGAGCAGCCAAAGAAATTTGCTGTTGCAAATCCGGAAGGGGAGATAATCTTTGAGATTGATGAATTCGGAAACGCCCATATTGCCGGAGAAATATTTGAAAATCTTGAAGAAATAACTCCAACTAAAAACTCTTTTGTAATACAGGATGCAGAAGGATTAAACGTCGCTTATATAAACTCTTCAGGCTCAGTTTTTCTCAGAGGAAACATAAGGGAATTTTCGCCACTGGAATCCGGCGATTTAAAATTGGAAATAAGAAATGAAGATGACGAGCTTGTTGCTTTTTTTGATGAGACTGGAAACTTGGAAATAAAGGGAGAAATAAATGCCGATTAAAACACCAGGCTAAGCAGGGCGCCGGCCAGCTTCTGGAATATTAAATATAAGGACACGGACACAGCAACAAAAACCGGGATATATTTAACTCCCGACTTTATATTGCCTTTTTTTATTGTGGATACAAGCATTGCTGAAAAAGAGGAGCCTATAACTAAAGAAAATATGGCAAACACCTTAAAATCGCCGGGAGTTATGCCCACAGAGCCGAATGTCAGCGGAAGGCCGGAGCCGGCGACTGCCGTGTTTACACCGCCCAAAACGCCCGAGATGCCCCTTATCACGCCTATAAGCGAGCCGGACAATGCGAACAGGAAAGGAGCGGCTATTATTGAGGCAAAGGTTATGAAAATCGAGTAAGTTGTGACATTTGCTGACATCTCCTTAAACATTATCTTCTGCTCCTGTATATTGGAGGAGATCTTGTTGAGCAAATCCCCTATCTCGCCGCCTGACTCCAATCCTTCAATGATAAGGCTTATCGAGCGCTTTAAGGTCATTGAGTCATATTTTGCGCTGAATTTCTGGAGGGCTTCCTTCAAGTCCATTCCTGACATTGTTTCTTTTGCCACTTCTTCTATTTCCTTTGCCAGGACCCCGAACCTAGGCCTGACTGCATACCACAATGCCTTGTCAACAGTCATGCCTGCCTTTATGTTGGCTGCTGTCAATTGGAGGTAATCCGGAAAGACGTCTTCTATCATTACCTTCCTTTTGAATATTCTCAAATCCAGGGTGAAATAATAAACTGTCCACAGGGCCAAAATAAGCAGCATGAAGACCAATATCCAGAGAGCAGCCATCG
Organism: uncultured Methanosarcinales archaeon; assembly: GCA_964454865.1. GTDB lineage: Archaea > Nanobdellota > Nanobdellia > Woesearchaeales > GW2011-AR4 > JACOZO01. The sequence goes on along the minus strand of CAYVTQ010000047.1, from coordinate 4,977 downwards.
AGGCTGCCACCGTGCCCCATGTAATCCCAAAATTTGTTGAGAAATGGTATATCAGATAGCCTGATAAAATCAGGTTTATTGCTATAGCGGTGTTGAATATTTTTCTTGAAAGATTTTTAGGCTCGGTGTAAATTCCGGCCCTTTCGAGATAAGACTTCAGCTTCTGCCTCCTGTGCTGGACTGCGGCCCTCCTGTCCTCTATCTTCTTTGCCTGTATTTTTAGGAAGTCTATTCTTTTTTCAGGATTTTCCGGCCCGCTGCCTTTTTTCTTTCCTGCCATCACCAATGCTATTTTTTCCTTTAGGCTGATTATTTTGCATTTGATGATCCCGAAAAACCCGCTTTTTGCCGCGGCTTTCGGCAATTCCTCTTTTACAGAAAGGTCTTTTCCGCTTTCTTCAGCAGACTTTTTTTTCCTGAACAGCTGTTTTGCTTTGAGCATGTCTAAAAGTCAATAGGTGGTCTTGAAAATTTTATCAGCGAGATGAACATAAGCTGCACCAGCCCGATGAATGCCGCCATTATGACCAGTATTGTCAGGCTGAGCTGGAACTGGATGAAAGAAGATAAAATCACAATCATAGTCACACCCAAAGTCGGCAGTATAACTGAAACCATCATATAGAACATCGCAAAAGGAGTAAGCTTCTTGCCGTACTGGTTGACTTTGATGGCCTGCTCCTTCCCAATCTGGTCAAGGACTGAAGACAGGGAATCTGTCATTTCCGAGCCAGTCCTTATGGAATTTATTATCTGCCAGAGTATCCTCCTGAAGTCATCTGACGGCACATATTCAACAGCATCATTCATCGCATCCTCTATGCTTGTTCCGAGGCTTATCTTGTCGGTTATTTCCTTAAAATATTTTCCGACGATCTCATAATTCTTTGAGATATTCATCATTGCGTTGAACAGAGGGACGCCTGACTCAAGCTCTATCACAAGAAACCTGCCGGCAAACAGTATCTCCTTGCTTATGTCCCTCTCTTTTCTTGATATCTTGACATCTGGCAGCCTCATCATATACGCGAACATTATGAAGAATAGCACGGGAGGGATGACAAATAATATCCCTTTCAGAAGATTGAATTTGGCAAGAATAAGGAAAAAAGACACCACCAATCCCGTCGTCATGTAGAAAGCTGAAAGAAAGGTGCGCTTGATGAATTCCTCGGCTGAGTAATTCAATCCAGCCTGCTTAAGCTTTATCTTCAGCCCGGGAGCCGCTTTCGCAAGCCTTTGGAATAGGATAGATGCCATTTTAGTTTAGGCATCCAGCTGCCTGTTTTTTCTTGCGATGCCCATCAGATGATCTTTGTTGGTGTAATACTGCGCCATGACTTTTCCAACATCATCCACCGTATCTATCTTCTGCTTTACCATCCACTTAAGGACAAGCTCTTTTTCCTTCAAGGATCCCCTGAGGTCGCTTTGGCTGAAGCCTGTGAACATATTGATTGTCCTGATAAGCGATTTTGATTTTGAAACATTTCGCAGCACATCCTTCCTCAAGTCAAGCTGCATTAAGATGTTGGGATTAGAATCAGGCAGGATTTCCGAGATCTGGAAAGTTCTCCTTATGCCTGTCCTCCTGTTCCTGTACTGCACTATTATCATGGAGATTGCAGGCAGCAGCGATTTTGGAATGTCTATAGGAGGGTTGGTCAGCCTGTTTATTGTCTCCTCTGTGTCGTTTGCATGGACTGTGGCGTAGACGGAATGGCCTGTGTGGATTGCCTCAAACAGCACTTCAGCTTCCCTCTTTCTTCTTATCTCCCCGACTATTATCCTGTCAGGCCTCATTCTCAATGAGTTGACAAGGAGATCAAGCATTGAGACTTCGCCTTTGCCCTCGGGGTTCGGGAGCCTTGTCACCATAGGGATCCAATGAAGAAACTTTGGCAGCTGTATCTCTCTCGTGTCCTCAATGCTTACAATCCTCTGGTTCGGGGGGAAAAAATTAGAAACTACATTCAGCATCGAGGTCTTGCCGGTTGCCGTGCCGCCTGAGATAAGCGTGGAAAGCTCGTACTGCACGCCAAGCCAGATGAGCGAGGCTGCGCCCGGAGACAAAGTCTTGCTGTTTATAAAATCAGTTATGGTCAGCGCCTTGGCCGCGAATTTCCTCAGTGTTATGGTATTTCCATGGACTGAAATCGGCTCAAGCGTGGCATTTACCCTGTCTCCCGTAGGGAGGTGCGCATCCATCAGCGGCTCGAGTATTGTAATCTGCCTGCCCACTCTCCTCCCTATCATTGCAGAGTAATGCCTTATCTGATCTTCATTTTGTATCCTGATATTTGTCTTAAGCCAGCTGTGCTTCCTGTGGTAAACCCATACAGGCTCCTCTGCGCTGTTTATCGCGATTTCCTCGAGGTTTTGGTCGTCCAGCAGTATCTCCACGTTTCCGAGCCCGAGACTCTTCTTTATCAGATACGACTTCAGAAGCTCAACGGTTTTTTCATCCGCATCCGGGAAATGCTTGCTGATGAGATTGACTATTGCTTTTATGAATTTGCCTTCTATCAATCCAGTGTCCTTGGCGGAAAGTATGTCCACCATTCCCAAAGAGACTTCTGCTGTAAGCTCAGCCCTTATTTTTTCAAGTACAAGCTCTGTGTGCCCTGACAAGCTTGAAATAGAGACTTCATAAAAAGGGACAAATTCCCCCTCTTTCTTGCTTATAGTTATTGTTATTGGTATATTGTCAGAAACAAAATTATACTGGTCAATATGCCTGGACGCGGCCTTGGCTTCCCTCTTCAAATTTTCACCTCCTTTTGACACGCCGAAAATTTCCTGCCTGATTACCACACACGACAGGGCTTTTGGCGTGCGCAAAAACACCTTCAGCTTTTAACTGCTGATTTCAGCTTCCGGTATTCCTGCTCGAACACCTTCTTTTTCTCTTCAACATCCCTGAATTTGCCTTCGAGCTCTGTTATATGCTTGTCCGTTTCTGCAGAGCTTGATGTAAGCTGGAACGACTTTGCTTTTTTTATAAGCTCTATAAGCTCCTTTTCAAGAGCATCCCTGTCTTTATTCACCTTGTCCACTAGATCAATAGCTGCGAGCTTTTTCTTCAGCAGTATGCTGATTTTATCAGCGACAATTCCCGCATTCGGCGATTTTTTCCCGTTTTTCCTGATTTTGCTCACTATGCTCTTATGCAGCTCCGACATTCTTTTCTCATGCTCCCTGCTTTCCTTAAGCAGGGGCTCAATCGAGCTTCTTTCCCGGTCTATCATCTCTTTTGTAGAGTCGAGCATGCTCTTCAATGAAATCATGCGCTGCTCTGAATTTTTTATAGACTCATCTTCCCTCCTCATCTTGGAATCAAGCGATGAGATCAGCTTTTTGGCGCTGTCAAGCTTCTTCAGAAGCACTTTTTCGTATTTTTCAATTGACTCTGCCTGAACCTTCTCTTTTTCAATAAGCCATTTCTCCTTTTTAATGCTGAATAAGGCTGCCCTGAGCTTTTTTTCCTCAGCCAAAATCTTTTTTGTCAGCTCCGTAATCTTCTGCTCGGCATCCTGCTTCTTTGACATTATCCTTCCTGCAAGATCGTCCCTCTGCTTTTCATAATCTCCGAGCTGGTTCAGGTCGCTCCTTACAGTGCCAAGCTCTATCCCGAATTTCTGCTTCAGCCGGTCAAACTCCTCTTTTACCCCCTTAAGCTCGTTTGCCTGCCTTTCCAAAAAACCAAGGGATACCTCAGATTTCCTTACAAAAATATCCTTTCTTGACTCAAACTCCCTGGCTTTTGCCTCAACTTCCTTCTTTGTCAGCTTTCTTTCAACAAGAAACGGCTTTGTGAACTTGTATTCAACACTTATTATTCCTTCTTCCTCGAGAAAATCTGCCCACTCCATAACTATCGTCTGGCTGACATTAAGCATCCTTGCAGCGTCCGGAACAGCTATTTTTCCGGATTCCCTGACAAGCTTCACAAGCTTGTCGACGCCTGTTTCAATTATAGATGAAGGAACTTCCATTCTGGCAAATTTTATTCAAGATATTATAAAAATTTTTGCTTTTTTTTGGCTTCGGTGAAAATCTTTTCAAGGTTGCCGTCGGCTCGGCTGTAAAAGTGGCAGTGATGACTGACTTTCCCCGTAAGGGACGTCCCCCTTGTCAGTTTTACGCCTGTAGTTTAAGAGCCTCGCATAATTGACGGCAACTACATTTTCACCGAAGCCCTTTTTTTGGGCTCCATCCTGAATTGGAGCTGCTAACTTGAATAATATTGGATTTTTGAGCGGTTGAGTTAAAGAGGCATAGAAAGGTTTATATACATTTTTTCAGAGAAAAAGGATTATGGGAGTAGTATCTCAAATTCCTGAATTCAAGGTTAAATACAGCGACGTGTTTTCTCTGAGGAATCTCTATATAATGATGCACCAGCTGCTTCTGGAGGAAGGATGGAGGGGAATGGACGGAGATGCCGACCATTCTGATATAGAGACGCTTTATTCTGAGAATATCTACCAGAAGGGGATCCACAGGGGAGGGAAGGAGATGTGGATATGGTGGAGGGCGCAGAAATTCTGGGAAGGCAAGTACAGCGGCTATTTCAAGAATTTTCTGGATATCGACATGCATGTTGTCTATTCCCAGGATGTCGAGGCAATACACCAGGGAAAGAAGATAAGGGCGCAGAAGGGGGAGATTGAGATGTTTTTCAGGCCCAAAATAGAGTCTGACTACGGTGAGTTTAAATGGGCAAACCACTGGTTTTTGAAGCACATACAGCATTTGTACGAGCACAGGCTTATTCACGGAGAGATTGAGAAAAGGGAGAAAGAGCTTTGGAGGGATGTTTACAGGATACATGCAAAAGTCAAGGATTACCTGGAATTAAGGAATTTCCTTCCTGTTGCGCCCGCATTCTTCCCGAAGAAGTATGGCTGGGAAGAGTAATAGGCTTCATCCAAAAATTCGCAAAACAAGCGAGGCAAGATTTTGAATCTTGCCAAA
>CAYVTQ010000046.1:10795-12642 GCA_964454865.1 uncultured Methanosarcinales archaeon | reverse complement strand
TCCAGCAGGCATGCTCGAACAAAGTTCGGCACCACATGGGTGGAAAAGGAAATTGCAGCGGAGGAATCATTGTTCCTCCTGACGTAGCAAACTTGTTTGCTACGCAATGGGAACCTACGAAGTAGTTACCGAAAATCCAATCAGGATTGTCTGTTGATTTTCGAATATTTTTGCTTTCATGCAAAACATAAACATGCGAGCCGACGCTATTCCGAGCTTTGCGAGCCTTCGCCAAAAGCCTGTATAAATTAGTACTTTGGAAATTTACCTTACATAAAACCTGAAGCTGGAAATCATGCTTCAAAGCTGCTGCGAATCTGCACCGGGTTTTCTTCTCCTATGATGCTTCCAGAATTCAATTACAATAGGTATTATTGAGAAAATGATTATCAGGATTATAACAACTGAAAAATTATTCCTGACTACTGGGATATTGCCGAAGAAATAGCCCCCAAAGACAAATATTGCAACCCATAAGATTCCCCCAATAACATTATAGGCAAGGAACTTGAAATAGTTCATTTTCCCGACTCCTGCAACGAAAGGGGCGAAAGTCCTTACTATAGGGACAAATCTTGCCAGGACAATTGTCTTTGCCCCGTACTTCTCATAGAATTTCTGGGTTTTTTCAATATATTCTTTTTTTATGAATCTTGTCTCATGCTCTATGGCCTTTTTGCCCAAAAATTTCCCTGCTGAATAGTTTATAGTGTCGCCTATTATGGCTGCCGAGCTTAATATTATGAATGACCACAGGATATTTAATGATCCTATGGCTGCAAAAGTCCCCACTGCAAACAAAAGCGAGTCTCCGGGCAGGAAAGGAGTTATCACCAGTCCAGTTTCCGCAAAAACAATAAGGAAAAGAATAAGATAAGTCCAAGAGCCGAAATTCTGTATTATGATGCTGAGGTGCTTGTCAAGGTGCAAAATAAAATCAACAATATTACTTAATAATCCCATCTAACATGTTTTAAGGGGGTCATTTATATTTTATTTGGTTTATTTTATATTCCCATTATGCTATACCCGGCATCCACATAAACAATCTGCCCTGTGATCGCCTTCGACAGGTCGCTGCACAAGAACAATGCGCAGTCCGCCACTTCATCTGCCGTGATATTCCTTTTCAACGGCGCTTTCTGCACGTTGTTCAGCAGCATCTCTCCAAATCCCGCAACTCCTGATGCCGCCAGTGTCGGAATAGGCCCTGCCGAGATGCCGTTAACCCTTATTTTCTGCTCCCCCATATCATTGGCTGCATACCTTATGCTTGCTTCCAATGCAGCTTTTGCAACCCCCATGATGTTGTAGCCGGGAGTGACTTTTTCAGAGCCCATGTAGGTCATTGCAACAACACTTCCCTCGTTTTTCATTAATGGGGCTGCTCTTTTCAGCAGTTCCGCCAATGAATAAGAGCTGACTTCATGAGCAATCTGATAGCCCCTTCTATCAACGTCAATGTACCTTCCCTTTAGGTGCTCTCTTTTTGCAAAAGCAATGCTGTGAATAAGAAAATCAATTTCTCCAAATTCGTCTTTTACTTTGCCGAAAAAAGAATCAAGCAAAGCATCATCAACCACATCGCATTTTGCATAAAATGGGTTATTGAGATGCTTCATCAGCGGCAGGAACAAAGGCTCAACCCTTTCCTGATAGGCTGCTGCAATCCTGCATCCAGCTTCGTCAAGCCTTTTTGCAATATGCCATGCTATGCTCTTGTCGTTGGCAATGCCGAAGACTACGGCTTTTTTGTTTGAGAGGTTTATGTTTATTGGCATAGTGAAAGAGAAAAGCTGGGATTTTATAAAAGTTGGGGTCTGATTAACTTTTGAATCTTTGGATAT
>CAYVTQ010000046.1:0-10785 GCA_964454865.1 uncultured Methanosarcinales archaeon | reverse complement strand
CTGGATTTTGTAAACATTAAGGTTTCCAGTATTTTTCCATCAGTCTTTATACATATTTTTAAAATTCATTCCATTGGTTCGCAACGAAAATTTCACTCTGCGAAAACTTGTCGGCACTAATTTTCACCTTGGATTTATTTCAAAAAAGGCTTATGCAATCCTGCGATTAGCATGCCTAAGAGATATAGAGTTAGGGCTTACATTGATTACTTCAAATCTATAATTTTTTAATACTATTTCTTTGCTATCCACTGGAAAATAAATGTTTCCGCTCATTCTTGTTCTCATTATTTGCCTTTCTTTACAAAGCAAAGAAAATGATTGAGGAGATGACAGGCCAGCGTATACAAATTCAAAACCATCGAACATTTTATCTTCTACCACTAGTCTATCGCCAACTTCTAACATATATTCCAAACTATCTTCTAAATATATATGTTTCATAATGTCATTGAAAAAATGGCGTTGAGTATTTAAGCTTTTTTAGTGTTAAGTAGCATTGAAAAGATATAGACTGCCATATTAATTTGCGAGGCGGAGCGTGTGGTAGACAGCGACGCCTCGCACAAGAATTGCCGGAGGCGGAATAAAATTATTTTATGAGAAAAAGTTTTAACAACTTATGCCATATATAAAAATGTAACACTTCTTTTAAATCATTAGTTCAAAGTATCACGTAAGGCTTCATCTTCACCCTTAAAGCCTCTTCAATGTTCTTCTCTTCTTCAGAAGTCAGATAGACCATCTTCTTCTTTTTCCTCTCATACTGCTTTACTTTGAGCTTCATCGCCTTTTGGTATTCCTTCAGATAATCAAATTGGAAATACTCTATGTACAGGTCCAGTTTCGGGATGTAGAAAGAGCTTCTGAAATCATCGCTGTCCGCCCATGTCGCAACGCTGTTGTACTGGAACATTATGCTGTTTTCAAAGAGAAAGTTTGCGATCGACATCTCAGCCCTGCTCTTTACAAGATGCCCTGTCTTGGCTTTGAACATGTTCTGCATCGAGTTCTGCCTTGCCTCTATCTCTGATATTTTTATCGGTATGCCCTTCTCAGCCCTTATCTCATCGTAGAGCCTTATTCCTTCCTTATTGTCATAGCTCTTGTTAAGGTCTATGACTGCATCGAAAGACTGGACGGACTCCTTTACCATTCCCATGAGGAATTCCATATACCCTTTGTTGTACCATGCATCAACATTGTTCTTGTCAAGATCAACGGCCTTTGAGAAGCATTGATGCGCTAATTTAATGAGGTTCTTTTTGCCGTCCTCTTTCCTGAACTCCTCTATCTTCTCGTCATTTATCTCCCAGTCAGTCTCCATGGGAATCCTATAGGCGCCTTCCTTATGCCTGCCCTCAATTATGGATTTTTTCCTATAATAGATATTGCCTTTGCCCATCAGGGCCTTGACCTTGTTGTCTTCGCTGGCCTGCTGTATTCCCAATGCCTTGTCAAAAAACTTTATTGAATTGTCAAAATCGCCAAGGTAGGAATGGCATGCTGCGATGTTGTAATTTAATTTGAAAAGAAAATCCGCTGCATTTGGAAACATCTCTTCCTCATCGCCCTTGAGTGGGTATAAAGTCAGGGATTTGTTGTACTCCTCTATCGAGGCCTTGTACTGCTTTAATTGCGCCAGCCTGTCGGCCTCTTTTTTTATCTCTTCCGCCTGCTTCATCTCTTCCGTCTCGCGGAAATCCTTCATATTTGTCTTCTCCCTTTTTCCGAAGGCAGGCTTCAAAAAATCCTTGAGCTCTTTGATTACCATTATGCAGTAGGTTTCTTCCAGCAAATATTTAAAGATTGCCTTTTTTATTTAGTTATGCAGATAAATATTAAAAAATAGTCCTTCCTCTATATCCTTTATTGAGCTTCTTTTTCTTTATTCAGAATTGCTTCCGGATTCTCCTTGTGGGCTTTCGCCGTCAGAACCGTCACTTTCGTCAGCATCTTTATCATTTTCTTCCGTTTCCTGCTCTTTCTCGCTGTCTTCATCAGCTTCACGCTTTTCATAAACCTGCATTTTTGAGATGCTTTCATAAGCCCTTCCTTTTTCCTTTCCTTTTGCTGCCTTTCTGCCTTTCGCGGGTTTCTCGCTTGACTCCACTCTCGATTCCAGACTGCTTTTGTCTGATTTGCTGTCAGTAATCTGCCTGGTTAATGACTCCCTTGATTCATATTCGGCTATTTTGCTGCTTACATAAGACTCTATCTCTCCTTCATCCATTCCAAGGGCGATTGCTTCTGCTGTCAATATGGCTTCCAGATGCTTGTGGCTTTCTTTTGCTTCTTTGCCGAAAAGCCATTCTCTAAAGAGAGCTTTTCCAATCCAGCTTCTGTAATGCCTGTTGTCTTTGGCAAGCGTCCTGTATGCAGCAGCATCCTCTTCACCGGCGGATTTTGCCCTTGATTCATAGAATTCCTCAAGCATCCTGCCGACAAGCTTCTCTACCTTTATCCTGCCGAAAACAGTCCTTATATTGGAGCCTTTTTTGAAGAAATGAGTTCTTTCGTGATTGAAGATGCTGTCAATCAACAAATCTCTTCCAACTCTTCCTTCTATCCCATAAGCCTCCATTTTTCTTTGAACATGCTCATAAAAATTGTCATTTATAATCAAATAAACATGCCCTTTTCCATGGTGCCTTGTTGCAGCTATGGCGCTCTTGTCAGGCATATCCATTACACCATATCCGTCCATTTCATAAGGCTCCCCAAATTTGTTTTTTGCCAAATGTGCAGAATAAGCCAAAGTTTCTGGATTTGGCTCCCCTCTGTTCATTGTCCTGTAGTCCTGCGAATGGTTAATGACAAGCTGCCTCATATTTTCTGATTTTGATATCCATTTTCCCACATCATTAAACGCTGAAATGAGATAATTTATAGGCGTCACATACAAATATGTCTTTGTATCCCTTGGATGAGGCAGATTCAATATATGCGCCTTTCCTTCTATAATGCCCTGCGGCGCTTCGCCATGATTATGGACTAGCCATTCAGGATAAGATGGCACTTCATCAAACATCGAGGGGTTTACATCCTCTCCTGCCTTCAGCCAGCCTTCCATTCCCTTATCATCATTTCCAAAGAAGTTCCCGTATTTTTCAAAATCAGATTTGGGCACCTGAATATAGTTGCTTGATGTCCTGAAGCCCACAAATTCATTTTCTGAATCATTATCGGAATGATAAATGGGATTCTCACCATAGCCGTAAGAAAAAGTCCCGATCCTTTTTGACCCCATCGATTTGATCAGATTTGCATCTAGCTGCTTGATGTCCTGAAAAGCCGGCTTTCCAAAATAGGCGCCGTCAATCTGATACGATGTCCCATCCCTTTCTTTGATAGCTGCCATTTTAATAGTTTAAGGTTTGCACTGGAGAAATCACGGATTATAATTTATATGAAGAAATAAGAAAATTAATTGCCACTGGCCATAGAGGTTGTTCTCGGAGCATATCCTTTTTCGGCAGCGTCTTGTCTTGCATAGGCTCTTGTTAACAATTCTTGTGCCGATACTTCTGGAGTCTGCGACCTTACAGCATTTGTAGCTTCAAGATTTGTTCCACTAGTTTGTTGTATATGATTTGCCATATCTGCTCTAAATCGAGAATCAGCTGCACCTGAACTGAGCAAAGTCTTGGCTGCAAATTCTCGTTTTCTCATAATATCTGCTATATAAGCCTGCTTAAATAAATACAACAGCAATGGCAATTCCTTCTGATTTCCGGACATTAAAGCCCCATAAGCCATATCAATAGCTCCTGGCTCAACAAGCTTAAGCCACTCTTTCATATCTTCTCCAGCCCTATATCCAAAAATTTTGACAGCCTTTCCTTTATTTCCTGATTCTAAATATCCCATTGCCTTATCACTTGCTGTTTGGTCCAATCTTTGCATCCAAAAATTAGCATCCTCCGGACTTACTCCATTCAAAGCGCTTATGTATGCTAATGCAGCGCTGTTGAAAAGCTCGTCTATATTCAAAACTCTTTTAGAATCTCCCCTTGTTTGAGCAGAAATTTGTCCAGAACCCAGTCTGCCTTCAAGGGAAGGCATATTTTGCTGCCATACTTGCATATACTGCCTAGCCGCCATATTAGCAGTTTGTTCTGCACTTTCCAACATTTTTGCATATCCTACTGGATCAGCTAATTCAGCGATATTTCCACCACTTCCCGTTTGAAAGCCGTTTGTCATTTTAATCTCTCATTTTCTTGTTCATAGTTGTATCTAAACTTCAATTAAAATGAAAAAGTTAAAAAATTAAATTATCTAATGCTTGCCCTCATGCTGCGGTGCTGGATGTAGCTGCCCGTCATGTGCTCCGCCATGACTTCCATGCCCGCCGCTTGGAGCGCTGAAGTTCTCAGCTGTTGTCAATCTCTGTCTTAAAGCTCCTACAGCAGCAGCAGCGTTTTCAGATACTTTCACAGCATCTCCGGCTGTATATCCATTAACTCCCGCCAGCATGCCTGCTATTCCGCCATAGAATCCCATCCTGACATCCTGAGGCTGCTCTCTTACTTCAGCCAATAACGGCTCTATGCCGCTTTTGTCGGCTTCATATGCCTGCTCAAAAATCCTCATCAATTCAGTTCTATTTCCAACTTTAATTGCAGCTTTTGCTCTGGCTAATCCATCCTCTCCAACCTTCTGAAGCCAGTTTTTCATATCGCTTCCGGCTAAAGTCGGATCATCAAAACCAATGCCATATAGGCCGCCAATATATGCAGCTGCAGCTTTGTTAAATCCTTTTTCTAATTCAGAATCAGGAGTAGCGCTTAGATTATATGCCTGAAAACCTTTACTCGCTCTATCCAAATCTCCCTTTACACCCTTATAACTAGCCCCAGGTTTAAGCCTGTTTACAAGTTTATCAATATACATATGTGTCGGGTCGTGTTCTCCATTTCCTTTGTTTTCTGACATTTTTCTTCCCCCTTGTTTGGTTTGTTTTTGCTATATTTAAATTTTATTTTTATTGGTTTTTTAATTTGTTACTACATCACAATAGTAGCACTTATATATAAACTTTTCGGTTCTTTTTGGCTTCAAATTAGCCTTGCCAGAACCACAGATTTGTTACTACTAATTAATAGCTAAACTTCTATATAAATCTTTCGCTTTATTCATTAAATATAATTATTTTCAATATTGAAAATAAATAGAATAGAAACCTTAATATACAAATTATTCAATTCATTTTGACATGCCATCAGACAACAAAAAAGAGACCAAAATTTCTTCTTCTCAATATAACTCAAAAAATCTGCCTTATAATGCAATAGTGATAGGCTTCCTGCAGGGCAAGCTGTCCTTATCAGGCAAAACAAAGGAAATAAATGACAGTTTTGGCAATGCCATTGGAGCCTGCCTGAAGAATGGAGACTTCAGGGCAGAATATGCAGAAACCAAAACCTTGTTTGTCAACAAAGACAATTTGAGATATGTCATTCTTGCAGGCCTTGGCGAGGAAGATAAATACACCCTTGAAAAATTTAATTTCCTGATAGCTGAAATCTCAAAAAGATTAAGGGATTCCAACACGGACAAATTTGGGATTCTGCTCGGGAGTTTTGCAGCCGGAAATATCAGCGAAAGCCAGATAGCGGAAAATGCGGCAATAAGCTCTTTATTGGGGCTGCACCAGTTTGTAGAATTCAGGACAAAGGAGCTGGACAAGATAAAGAGAGTTTCTGAGATTGTATTAGTTTCAAATAATAATTATGAAGATTTAATAAAAAAATCAGGAGTTATAGCCAATGCGATCATCAAATCAAGGGACTTGGCAAACACACCTCCGAATGTAGCCAATCCTGAATACGTCGCAAATTACTCAAAAGAGCTTGCGAAAAAATCAGGATTGAAATGCACCATCCTTAACAAAAGTGAAATTGAAAAGCTTAAGATGGGCTGCTTCCTTGCAGTCGCCCAGGGAAGCAAAAACGAGCCAAGGCTCATAATTCTCGAATACAACGGCGCAGGAAAAAGCGAGAAGCCGATTGTATTGGTAGGAAAAGGCATCACATTCGACAGCGGCGGGCTGAACATCAAGCCTTATCCAAGCATGACAACAATGAAAGGCGACAAGACAGGGGCAGTGACAGCCATCCATACGATAGAGGTATGCGCATTATTGAAGCTGCCGTTAAACGTCATTGCAATAACTCCATTGTGCGAGAACATGCCGGACGCAGGCTCTTACCGGCCAGATGATGTATTGAAAGCTTACAGCGGCATGACAGTTGAAGTGAAGAACACAGATGCAGAAGGAAGGATGGTTCTTGCAGACGCATTGTCTTATGCCAATAAATACAGTCCACAGGCAATAATTGACATTGCGACTCTGACAGGCGCGACAATGGTAATACTGGGCAGCGTCGGCACTCCTATAATGGGGAATGATGAAAAGCTGCTTGGTAAAATAAAAGAAGCCTCAAAATCCAGCCTCGACAAGGTATGGGAGCTGCCTTTATGGGACGAATACGCGGAACTGCTGAAAAGCGAAATAGCCGACATAAAGCACCTCAATGAGGAAGGCGGCGCAGGCACAATAATAGGCGGCATTTTCCTGAAGAATTTTGTCGGCAGCACGCCTTGGGCGCATCTCGACATAGCATCAACTTCATGGGCAAAAGCAGACATGGGAATCTGCGCAAAAGGATCTACAGGAGTGCCTGTGAGATTATTGGTTGAAGTTCTTAGGAATTGGAAGTAAAATTTTCTTTTATCGGATAAAAACAGCTGTTGGGAAAGATATATTTATAAAATAAAACTAAAATACTTCCTGAATATGTACGATGTGATAATAATAGGCGCAGGAGCAGGTGGATTGACGGCAGCAACATATACCTGCAGGAAGATGCTTAAAACCCTTATTGTCAGCTACGACGTCGGGGGGCAGACCAGCCTCACAAACAACATTGAGAACTATCCAGGCACAGGTCCGATGCCAGGCCCTACTTTGATGGAGCGCTTCAAGAACGAGGCAGTAGGCTTCGGCGCAGAGCTTAAGATGGGAAAGGTCGTCAAAGTTGAAAAGCTTAAAGAAAAATTATTTAGGATTGCGCTCGACACAGGCGAAAACTACGAGTCGAAGTCACTGATTCTTGCTTATGGAAAAGTCTCAAGGGAGCTTGGAATTCCCGGAGAGAAGAAATTTATGGGCCGCGGAGTTTCCACTTGTGTGACATGCGACGCGCCTTTCTTCAAAAAAAGGGATGTTGCTGTTGTAGGCGGCGGAAATTCCGCTGTTGAAGGCGTTCTTGAGCTTGCGGAAATCGCAAATAAGGTTTATCTTATCCACAGGAAAGACTCGTTCAGGGCAGACGAAATAACCGTCAAGAAGCTTAAAGAAAAGAAGAATATATCGCAGGAGCTGAACAGCGTGGTAAAAGAGATTAAAGGCAGCAAGAACGTTGAAAGTATTGTGATTGCAAATTCAAAGTCAAAAAAATCAAAAGAGCTGAAGGTTGACGGAGTATTCATTGAAATTGGCTACGTTGTTGATACTAAAATGGTCTCCCATCTTGTCAAGCTGAATGATGCAGGAGAAGTCATAAAGAATGACAGGGGAGAGACTTCCTGCAAGGGCATTTTTGCAGCAGGAGACGTCACAAACACCCCCTATAAGCAGACAGTCATCTCAGCAGGCGAAGGCGCCACAGCAGCCCTGCAGTGCTACAGCTATCTTACAGGCGGAAAAGGCGCAACAGCAGACTGGGCAAAATGACACACTTAAAGGAAGGCGATAAAGCTCCAAATTTCGAGGCAGAAGACACCAGCGGAAATAAAGTCAAATTGTCTGATTTCAAAGGCAAGAGCCTTGTTCTTTATTTTTACCCGAAAGACGACACTCCCGGCTGCACAAAGGAAGCATGCAGCTTCAGGGACAACATAAATGGGATTAATAAACTAAATGCTGAAATTCTTGGCGTAAGCGGCGATTCAATGGAATCCCATCAGAAGTTCACAAAGAAATACTCATTGAACTTCCCGCTGATAGTTGATTCGGGCAATAAAATCGCAAAAGACTACGGCGTTTACGGCGAGAAAAGCTTTTTGGGGAGGAAGTACATGGGCATCACAAGGTCCACTTTTGTCATTGACGGGAAAGGCATCATAAAAAAGATTTTTTATAAAGTTAAAGTGGGCGGGCATACGGAAGAAGTCATTAACGCATTGAATTCTTGAATAATCTATTATTTACAAATCCAAAACTAATTTTTCCTTAAACTCTTTTTGAAATGCTCAACACCGGAAACAGCAACTTCCGGGCAAATGCCGCTGTAGTCGCACTCCAGGCATACATAAACTTCCGGATTCTGAGGCTGCCAGCCTATAACAAGTGAACCAACAGGATTGACATTCATTCTCTCTTTAAGTTTTTTAGCACCAGGCACTGCCATCTCCATAGGGCTCATCAGATAAAAATTCTTCAGCTTTGTGCTTCCGCATTTGGGGCACATTCGTACATGATGCTCTTCCATAAACAATACAGTTTCTGTTTACAATATAAAATTTTTGTTCTGGCAATTCTATCATCAATTATCAAAATCTTTAAAAAGTAAAATCTATTCACACTAATAATGCTCAAAAACAAAAAAATAATCATTTTCGCGGAAAAGGAATTTGAGGATTTGGAATTGCTGTATCCAAAATTCAGGCTTATAGAGGAAGGCGCAGAAGTCGTTGTTGCAGGATTGGGAGAGAAGCAGTACAAGGGCAAAAAAGGCTATCCTGTTGATGCTGATGGCAATATACTGGATTACAGCCCTGATGATTTTGATGCTTTGGTCATACCGGGAGGGTGGGCTCCGGATTTTTTAAGGAGGGTAACTCCGGTTCTTGATTTCGTAAAGAAGATGCATGAGAGAAAGAAAGTAATTGCATTCATCTGCCATGCAGGCTGGGTGCCAATCTCAGCAGGAATATTAAAAGGAAGAAAAGTTACAGGCGTTGATGCCATAAAGCACGACTTGGTTAATGCAGGCGCGACTTATCTTGACCAAAGCGTCGTAGTTGACGGCAATTTAATCTCCTCAAGAAGGCCTCCCGATCTGCCGGATTTCTGCAGGGCAATAATAAAGGCATTGTCGAAATAGGTTTATAAAAAGAGGTTTATTAACAGCAAAAATGACGCCTGTAAAAGAATACAATCTGAAGCTTTTGGAAGTGATACAGGAAACCACTGATGTGAGGGCATTCAGGTTTGAATATCCAAAAGACAGCGGCTTTAATTTCTATCCCGGCCAGTTCATGATGGTTTCTTTCCCGAATGACCCAGAAATAAAATATGGCAGGGCTTATTCAATTGCCTCTTCCCCTGAAAACAGGAAGTATCTTGAATTTGCGCTGGACAAAGTCGCCAAGTTCACGGAAAAAATGTTCTCCCTGAAAGGCGGCGAGGTCCTGAAGCTTAAAGGTCCTTACGGCAAATTCTATTTTGATGAAAACATTAAGAACAATTTGCTTTTAGTTGCAGGTGGCACCGGAATAACCCCATTGATAGGGATAATAAGGCACTCAGCAGACAAAAAGCTAGGCAACAAAATAAAATTCTTATACAGCGTAAAAGAGCCTGAGCTTATAATCTACAGGAAAGAGCTTGAATCATTGAAAAGCAGGAACAGTAATTTCAGTTATTCTGTTACAATAACAAGGCCCGAAGAAAGCTCAGAGGAATGGAGAGGAAGGACGGGAAGGATTGATGTTGATTTCTTAAAGGAAAACATGGAGAATGCAAAAGAGACAATTTGTTTCTTATGCGGCCCGAATGAGTTTGTCAAATCCGTTATTGCAATGCTTGAGAGCCTTGGTGTTTCCAAAGAGCAGATTAGGACGGATGTTTGGGGATGAGGTTTTTGGGAGAGTTTGAGATATTTTTTGTATTATCTTTTAAAGAGTCAGGACTTAAATATATCTAAATTGTACTCAAATGGTGATATTGCTATATATATTTTATACTCAACTTTTTCTCTATGGACAGTAAAGTTATTGAGGGTTTCAAAAAAGATTTTCTGGCTATAAAAAATAAGGGATTTGTTCCGTCTAATAGGCTTCACGACACTGGCATTGGAAAAACCTTTGAGGATTTAATGCAGATTGTTGAAAACAACAACCATCTAGCTGATTATAAGGGAATTCTTGAACTGAAATCAAAAAGAGTTTTTTCAGAAAGCATGTTTACTTTATTTACAAAGTCACCAAGTTTTCCAAAAGGAGTAAACTCAAAAATCAGAGAAAAATATGGAAAGCCAGATAAAAAATTTCCAGATTGCAAAGTAGTGCATTCAACTGTTTCTGCCCTCAAATTTAACACATTTCTTGAGAAATACGGGTTTAAAATTGAAGTTGATAAGGCAGGAGGAAAAATTTCAATGCTGATAAAAGATTTGGCAAAAGACAAAATAATAGAAAAGGATATTTACCATAGCTTTGCAGATTTAAAAAATGCAATTGAGGAAAAATGCAGATACATGGCAGTGATTTATGCAGATACAAAAAAAGAAAATGGAGCAGAATTTTTTAATTTCACAAAAGCCATCTTGCTGACCGGTTTAACTTTTTCAAACTTTATAGATTTGGTCGATCAGGGATTTATAGTTTATGATATAAGGCTTGGAGTTTATTCTTCAGGGAAAAATGCAGGCAAGCCGCATGACCATGGCTCTGGTTTTAGGGTTTTGAAGAACAATTTAAATAAAGTTTTTGATATAAAATGTATAATTCCGAAACTAGTTCTCACTTCTGAAGTATATAGGTGGTTTTTAAAAT
>CAYVTQ010000045.1:0-13005 GCA_964454865.1 uncultured Methanosarcinales archaeon | reverse complement strand
AAATGTCTTCCATAAGGAATATTTGCATTCTTAGAAACCCGACCGAGCGACCGAAGGGAGCGAGCAATCCCCTCGTCATAGACGAGGGGTGTCGGGTTTCTCTTGAAAAATAAAAAAATCCCCTTTTGCAAGGGGATTGGGTTTACCTTCATATAAAAAACGTTGGGGGTGGTTTTTAATGAAGGTAAAGAAACTCACCACAAAGACTAAAGGGTGAACGTGAAATTAGCCGACTACCTCTATTCCCAGCATATCATCCACAGTTGTTTCAACTTCATGCTTAAGCTGGGGCTTTTCAGCTTCCGGCTCAATTACTTTTGTGTAGTCTGTGAACCCGGCGCTTGCCGCCTTTCTCTTTTTCCCGACAATCCACGGGCTCTTTACTCCTGTTATAATTGTCATGACTGTAAACCTGCCTTTCATGCTTTGATCAACCCTTGCTCCCCATATGACATTTGCGTCATCGTCAAGGCTGCCAGTCACCAATTCGCCAGCCTTGTTTATCTCATCCAGAGTCATATCTTCTCCTCCGATTACCTGTATCAATGCACCGGTTGCGCCTTCATAGCTTACATCAATGAGGGGATTTTTTAATGCTCCCTGGACAGCTTCTTCCACCTTGTTTGTCGTGTCGGATGTCCCGACGCCTATTGCCGCAACGCCACCTTCCTGCATTATGGCTTTTAGATCGGCAAAATCAAGATTGACCAAACTTGGAACGGCGATTGTTTCCACAATTCCTTTAAGCATCGTTGCCAATAATTCATTTGCAACAGCAAAAGCCTGTGCCAAAGGAAGATTCCCTGCTATCTGCACGAGCCTGTTGTTGTCAATGACAATTATAGTATCGCAAGTCTGGCTTAGCTGCCTTAGCGCAAATTCTGCCTTGTCGACTCTTGCCCTCTCTATCTTGAAAGGCATTGTTACTGTGCCTATGACAATAGCGCCGGTGTCTTTGGAAACCTGTGCTATGACCGGAGCAGCTCCTGTTCCTGTCCCGCCCCCTAATCCGGCGCATACAAAGACCATGTCAGACCCTTTTAATGTTGATTTTATTTCCTGCATGCTTTCCTTTGCGGATTCTGCTCCCTTTTCCGGAAAACCGCCGCAGCCTAGCCCTCTTGTGACACTCGTGCCAATCAGAAACTTCTTGTAAGCATCTATAATTCCAAGATGCTGCTTGTCAGTATTGCATGCAATCACTTCGGCTCCTTTAACCCCTTTCTTATAAAGCCAGCCAACCATATTGTTGCCTGCTCCTCCTACTCCTATTACTTTGATATTGGTCTGTCCTGTTAACCCTTCTGTATTCAATACACCAGCAGTTTGCTGCTGAGCCGCCTGTTCCACCCAAAAATCCATTTTTATCCCCCTCTTTAGTCTTGCGTTTATTATATCATTGAAAAATATACATTACAATATATTAGTCTTACCACCGAAATGTTTATATTTATAGTGCATATTTTCCCTACTAGAAAAAGTTTTACAGCTTACGCCAATGAGCTTTAAAACAATGGTTTTGCAGTTTTCCTCGTACCAAAAAACGCCAATTCAAGATTCAAAGTTGCTTTCGCCAAAAAGCAATGATTGAGTTTTTCGCCAAAAAAACTCAAATCTACATCTTTTTTATTTCATATTCGTTACCTATCAAATTTATATAGATTTCTGTGATGTAATAGCTATATTCCAGCATATAAAACTATTGTTCTCCTTTCCATAGCCATATATTCTCAGAAATGTTTGAATATTTTTCTAATTTTTTTAGTATAATTTATGCAAAATTTTTACTCCAAACTTTAGATTTTCTTTAAAAGCCCTTCCGTTTTCAAATATTTCTTTTAAATCTTCAATATTTATTCCTAGATTTTGCGAAAGTGAAGCATCTCTCAATTTATTTCTATATTCTTCTCGCTTTAGTGTTTTTGGCAGATTTTTTAATCCGGTGATGTAAAAATTAATGTTTTTCTTGTAGTAACTTCTTAATAATTCTTTGACCAGCCAATAATATTTTTTAATCACCTCTTCATATTTTCTTTCAAGCAAAATACTTTCCTCGCAATTTATTTTACATCTTGCATGATGAATAAACCTACTATTTGTTACAAATATCGTTAAAGCTCCGACTGATTTTTTACCAACCCTAACTTCTTTAATTAGGGGATATAATTGTAATATTGTTATTACTCCTCCAAGCTTAGCCTCATTATAAATTTTAGAGCAACATGCAGGATACCCAAAAAATCTATCTGCTTTATTATCTAACTTAGCTATGTTTCCCCTAATATCATCCCATTCATCGCATAGCCTTTTATTTTTCGAAACATAAAAATCATATTCACTAACATACAAATTAAACCATTTCAACATATTTCTTAATTGCAGAGACTTTTTTCTTCTAAAAAATAAGTTTATTAGCTTATCCAATTTTTTCCTTTCTCTAGTAAATGCTGCTGCAGTTAAATCAGCACCCGGTTTAATATCTTCCAATATAAATAAAATTAAGAATAGCCTATCCACATAATCAATTTTTTTAAAAAAATATTTTAATTCTTCCAATTCCTCTCTTAGCAATTCATCCACATTAGTATTTTTTAGATAATATTTATATAACTTTTGGAATCACTTGAATAAAATGCCGCTATATTTAATCGGTTTAGGCCTTAACAACGAAAAAGACATCACAGTAAAAGGCCTTGAAGCTGTGAAGAAATGTGAATTAGTATACTTAGAGGGTTATACTTCTGTGCTTAACTGCACCGTCAAGGATTTGGAAATTTTTTATGACAAAAAAATAATTTTGGCCAACAGAAAAATGGTTGAAAGCGATGACAATGAAATCCTGAAAAATGCGAAATCAAGAAATGTTGCCTTGTTGGTGATTGGCGATCCGATGTCTGCCACAACGCATATTGACCTGCATTTAAGGGCAAGGAAAATTGGAATAAAATGCGAGATTATTCATAATGCTTCTATTGTTTCTGCTGTCGGAATCACAGGGCTGCAGGTGTACAAATTTGGCAGGATTGCCAGTATTCCAATGCACAATGAAAATGTTGAGAGCCCTTATGATGTCTTGAAAGGCAATTTAAGCCTTGGGCTGCATACATTGTTTTTGCTGGATTTGGAGCCTGAGAATGAAAAATACATGAAGATCAGCGATGCGATAAGGTACTTACTGAAGGTTGAATTGAGGAGAAATGAAAAAGTTTTTCCTGAAAAGACATTATGTTTAGGATGCGCGAGGATTGGGAGTGAGAATCAGCTTGTTAAGTATGGGGCTGCAAAAGAGCTTCTGAGATTTGATTTTGGCAAGCCTGCGCAGTGCCTGATTGTGCCGGGAAAGCTGCATTTTTTTGAGGAAGAGGCTTTGAGCCGATTCCAATAAGAAATTTATATAAACCAATATCTTTTCTGACTTTATTGCATTAAAGCCCCGTAGTCTAGCGGTCAAGGATAGGGCCCTTTGGAGGCTCAGACGGCAGTTCGAATCTGCCCGGGGCTATTTGATTACAAACAAAAAAGAAAGTCCTTAGGCACCCTTAACCTTTCTTTTGGTAAAGCTTTTCTTTACCGACTCGCAGAGGAGGTGAAAGAAAAGGTTTGTGGGAATCTGCCCGGGGCTATTTTCATGCTTTTGAACGGAGTGAAAAAGCCTAAGGCAGGAGGTGTCGGAACCTGAGGTTCTGACGTGGGAATCTGCCCGGGGCTATTTGTTTTTCCATTCTCTTTTTTGCCAATAATTTTATATAACCCAAAAACCTCCTTTTAGTAATGGAAAGAAGAATCAGCGATAGGAACATACTGGATGACATCTGCGTTAAATTCTGCAATCTTCTTGAAAAGCACTGTAAGTATATCATTGTTTCGGGATTTGTTGCGATATCTTCAGGAAGGACCAGGGGAACAGAAGATATAGACATAATAATTGAAAGAATAGGCAACATCGGGTTTGATTTATTGCATAAGGATCTGACACAGAAGGGCTTTATCTGCATGCAGGGAGAAAATTCAACAAAATTGTACAATGATTATCTGAAGGAAAATCTAAGTATAAGATATACATACGACAACATGCATCTTCCTGAAATGGAGTTGAAACTGGCAAAAGATGAGTTGGATGAATATCAGCTGAAAAACAGGATTAAATTAGAAATGACGGGGCTTGATGTATGGTTTAGCACGATAAATTCCAATATTGCATTCAAGGAAGAGCTTTTGAAATCTGATAAAGACATGGAAGATGCAAAACATTTAAGAATTGTTTACTCCGGCATTATTGATGAAAAGGAGATAAGCAGGATAAAGCAAATGATTAAAAGGCTGAGATTATGAACCAAAGGATGGAGCAGGTCGAAAGATGGGCGAATTTTGTCAAGAATAATCCAGATAAATGGAAAAAGATTCATACCCAGTTTATCGATGCACAGTTTGAGAAACACAGGAATTTTATCAAAAGGCTGCTGAAAGAGCCTGATGGGTTCGAGAAGATTGTGAAGCTTTATGATATTAAGAATGTTGAAAGGTACAGGGAAGTTTTGAAGGCTTAAATAATTTAAATCTTCCCAACCAGGTCAAGGCTTGGCTTCAATGTCTTTTGCCCCGGCTTCCAGTCCATCGGGCAGACTTCCCCCCCATGCTCGCGCACGAACTTTGCAGCCTGCAGCTTTCTCATTATCTCGTCGCTGCTTCTTCCTATGCTGTTGTCATGCATCTCGCAGGTCTTTAGAATGCCGTCAGGGTCTATAATGAAAGTGCCCCTCAGCGAAAGTCCTTCTTTCTCCATGTATGTCCCATATGCCCTGCAGATCTGCGCTGTCGGGTCGGCAACCATCGGGAATTTTATTTTTTTCACAATGGGCGAGTTGTCATGCCACGCCTTGTGGACAAACACAGTGTCCCTGCTTACGCTCAAAATCTCCGCGCCAATCTTCTGGAAATCTGAATACCTGTCAGCGACCGCTCCAAGCTCTGTCGGGCAGATAAATGTAAAATCTGCAGGGTAGAAAACAAGCACCACCCACTTTCCCTTGTAGTCCGAAAGATTGATTTTTTTCATTCCTCCTTTGTAATATGCATCTGCCTCAAAGTCAGGGGCTTTTTCGTTTATACATAACATTTTGCAACCTCCATAATTTTTATTGGAATTCCAGCTTACACTGCAGCTGCTACGATTCCAGATATTCCTTTTGCTATCATCTCAATAGAAACTGCTGTCAGGAACAGCCCAAGCACCCTTGAAGTTATATCTATCAGCTTGGTGTTGATTTTTGAGATAGTAAATGCGAAAAGCAGGAATACAAAGCCTACAAGTATGAATGCGAACAGCAAACCTGAGAGAACTGACCACTGGCCTATTTCATAGGATTTTATTGTGAGGAAAGAGATTGTGGCAGGGCCTGTCAGCATAGGAGTCGCTATTATTGAGATGGTGCTGTCAATACTTGTCACTTCTTTTTTATCATCATCGGAAGAAGGGCGGACCATGTGGATCCCCAGCAATAAAAGCACGATACCCCCCGCAATCCTGAAGGAGTCCAGGGTTATGCTGAACATGCTGAAAAGCGCAGGGCCGACAAAAACAATAACAAGCGCAACGGCAAATGCCACTATGACTGCGCTGGCAGCTATCTTTTTTATATTCATCTTTTTCCTGTATGCTGCCATGATGATTGGGAATGAGGCTAACGGGTTTAGAAGCGCGAATATCTGCAGTGCGAGGCTTAGGTCTGGCAAGTTTATCATATTTTTATATTTGAAAGAGATTTTAAATATCTTTGCTTTTGCAGGGCTTCATCCAAAAATTCGCAAAACAAGCGAGGCAAGATTTTGAATCTTGCCAAATCGGCGCTCAGGTTGGCAGCTTCGAGCCCAGCACAGTATATGATGCAGTATCGTTGATGTCCCGTATGGAGCGTCCCCTTCAACTCTGTTTAAGTGCTTGATAAATGGGCTCGACCTTAATGCTGCCAACCCATTTTTTGGATGAAGCACTTTTGCAGCATCAAACTCTCTTCACCATATAAACCCCTTCTTTTTCATATCCCAGTTTCCTGAAATACTCCCTTGCCCCAATTCCGGAAATAACCACAATCTTATTCTTCCCATGCTGCTTTGCAATTTCCTCAGCCTTCTTCATCAAGGCCCTTCCGATGCCCTTGTGCTGCAGCGAATTGTCGGAGCTTCTTCCAATCTGGACAGCGGAAGAAAAAACATGAAGTTCTCTTATCAGCGCGGAATCCTCCGTGATTTCGGGGCGCAGGAACTGGGAGGGGAACCTTAGCCTTGCAAATCCTGCAAGAACATCATCTGCCAATTCTTCTGCTGAAATGAAGAATTCTTTTCCATGCGAGGCTCCATATTCCTCAACAGCGATTTCAATGTCTTCCAGATTGAGCTTTTTGCCTGTCGATTTCTCGTACTGGCCTGCCTCGCGGCACCTTATACATCTGCATTTTATTCCCTTTTCTTTGCATATTTTTTCAATGTACTGCCTCAGGTTTGTCCTGTCAACGCCCGAAGCAGTCACATAAGTCGGAATGTCCCTCTGGACGCGCATAATCCTGCAATACTTAGGAATGCGCTGCTTGAATTCTGCAATCAATTCAGCGGCTTCTTTTGTCGACAATGGAGTGAACTTTCCATTTTTCCAGTCCTCATGAAGTTTTGTGCCTTCCATTACCATGCACGGATAGAGCTTCAGCATATCGGGCATGTAGTCAGTATTATCGAACAGCTGCAAAAGCCCTTTCCTGTCCATCTCTTTTGTTGTCAACGGCAGGCCGGGCATGTAGTGGGCATTGATCTTGAACCCCAAATCCTTCAGGATTCTCAACGACTCTATATTGTCTTCAACTGAATTGCCCCTGTTTGTCGCTTCAAGAACTTCATTGTAAACAGATTGTATCCCTATTTCAACCCTTGTGCATCCCAATTCAAGCATAAGATTGCCGTGATATAATTTTCCAAAGTCGCTTTTAGTCTCTATTGTCAGGCCGACGCACCTTATCATGGCAGCCTCGTTTTCTTTCTGCATTTCCTTCAATGACAACTCTTTACTATTTTCAATTTCAAGCTTTTTCTGGATATTTTTTATGGCAGCGGCGTTTGCATTTGCCTCATTATCTACAACTATTTTAACATCATCTATATTTTTATTAATATTTTTTCCATTGTTTTCGAAAATTTTATTATTAAAGCTAATATTGGAATTCTTATTGATACTTTTCCCAATGCTTATTTCTTTATTGTCATTATTTAATGGACTTTTATTATTGCCGCCAAAAATATTATTTTCAATTAAATTATTCATCTTGCCCAATTCAACTTTATTGCTCAAGTCCTTATTCTTAATCAACCTAATCTTATTCTGCACCTTAACAATCCTGTTTCCATCATCCTTATTCCATTCCTCCAGCTCAAAGAAATTCTTGAATTTTTCAATCTCCAATTCTCCGTTTTCATCAAAGAACAGCCTTGAAAAATCGTTCATTGCCTTCAGGGCATACTTGACAAAATACTCCTGATAAGCCTTCGGAAAAAACGTGAATGTGCCGCCCTGTATTATCAGTTCTGCCTTGTCAGGAATCTTGTTCATGGCGATGTAATGCTCCAGCCTGTTGAAGACGATAAGATAAGGATCATAATTGTTTCTTATTGCCCTTCTTGTTGAAGGCTCTCTTCCGGTGTAGCTTTGCGGAACATCTCCAAACGGGCTTCCGGGGCCGCCTGGGCAGTATGAGCAGGGGCCGATGCCTTTCATTGTATGGGGACATGGGTAAGGATCAGACATCAATGCAATAGGCGCAACGCCTGATAGAGTTCTTACAGGCTTTAAGGACAGTATGTCTTTGTATTTCTGCCTCTGCTCTTCGGATGCGGCAAAATACAGGTCTGCGTTTTTTGGCACTCTTTCAAGACCGGAGTTATATTTACTCAGGATTTTGAGCTTTATCTGGTTGAATTCGCGCTTTGTTTTTGCGCCGCTCTTCTCCAATTCCCCCAGTATTTCTGCGCATGCCTGATTGAAAGCTGCCATTAAATTCGCAAGAAAGGATATGAGTTTTTAAAGGTTTAAGTTAGATAGGCTTCGGTGAAAATCTTTCCAAGGTTGCCGTCGGCTCGGCTTTGTAAGAATAGCGAAAATTTCCATTGCAATTTCCTTTTCGCCCACTATAAAAAGTTTAAAAGCCTCGCATTTTGACGGCAACTGCATTTTCACCGAAGCCAGTCAAATAAAATCGCTAATCTTATGCTTTCTTTCCTCGTGCCAGAGCCATGCCAGAAGGACAACTGCTTCCACTCCTGAGGCAAAAGCCTCCAGATTTGCCATTCCGAACAGGTTAAGCCCAACTGCGCTGAATGAGAAAGGATAGAGGGGGGCAACTGTGCCCGAGAAGATATAATCTAGCATTGTATGAAACCCCGTGCCGAATGATATGATTGCGAACAGCATTGTTATCTTTTGGCTGTACCTGTAATATGCAATGCCGACTATAAGAAACAATAACGGGAAAAATATTGTATGCGTGAAAGTCCTGTGGAACCATGGCACTTCCAGCCCCAAAAAATGAGACAAAAGCCAGAATAAGGGTATGTCAATGTCGGGCAGCAGCCCGGCAAAGCCGCCTATGAACACATAATGCAATGGCACTTTTCTCTTGTCCTTTATAAGGTAGTCCCTGACCAAATCTAATACAATTATTGTAAATAACACATGGACTACAGCTTGAGGCATCTTACCTTAGCTCTTTTTCAGCCATCTTGAGGACTTTTTTTGCCTGTGCTTTCCCGAGCTTCTCGAGCTGGGCGCTTATTTTAGTTGCCTTCCTCTTCAAATCAGCGCCTTTGGATTTTCCAAGCTGCTGCAGCCTTTTGTTCTGCTTTGCCGCCTCCTTCATCACGGCACTTATTATGGCATTTGCATCCCTGCTTGTTATCGCTTTTTTACTGACAAACTGCCTGACAAGCTTTTCCGCCTTTGATTTCGTCAGCGAGGCAGCTCCAAAGCCGATCAGTATGCTTTTCTTAATCAAACCCTTCATTTTTTTCACCTCTTACATTATAATACTATAAATTTATCTTGTATAAATCTTTGCCTATACAAGCCAGTATTTTTCCCTTATAATCGACCAAAACAATATCAAGCCGAAAAATCCCGCCGCCATGAAGCTCAGCAATGAAAATACGGGGAGATCCAATATCTTCGGGCCCTTATTTACCTGCAATATCAGGGCTGACGATAAAAGCAAAGCTGCAATTATAAGCCCATAAGCTATCCTGTTGCTTGACCTGTCGATTTCAATGGCCAATTTTTTAATGTCAGTGTCCCTCATGTCCAGCTTCACTGAGCCTTTTTCAAGCACCCTCAATGCCCTGTCAGCCCTTGCGGGAAATTCCTCTGCAAGCCTGCTGTACCTGTGCGCGTTGTGGAGAAATCCCCTGAACATATTCATAGGGTTCAATCTCTTCTGCATCATTTTTTCCAGGAACGGCTTTGTCGCATCAACAATCTTGAAATTAGGGTCATATTCCAATCCCACACCCTCAAGCGTCACTATAGTCTTTCCTAAAAGTACAAATGAAGTGGGAACTTTCAGCTTGTGCCTAAGCGCAAGCTCCAGTATGTCTTCAAGGACATAGCTTAGCTTGATATCCTTGAGGGAAGAGTTTTGCAGCGGCTCGATAAGGTAGGCAATGTCAGCGCGGAATTTGTCAACATCCATCTTCTCGGTTTCCATCCCCATGCCCAGCAAGGTTTCAACAATCAAGTCAACATCATTCTCTATCAGGCCGTAAAGAAGGTCAATTGACTTGTTCTTCAGCTTCTCATCAAAAAATCCCACAATGCCAAAATCAACCAGCGCTATCCTCCCATCTTTCATTATCAGGATGTTGCCGGGATGGGGATCGGCATGAAACAGCCCGTACACGAAAACCTGCTCCAGGCTCAATTCAAACCCCTTCCTCAATATCTTTCCAAAATCAAGCCCTGCCTTTATTACCCCCTTATAGTTATGCAGCTCAATGCCTTCAATAAACTCAGTGACTAATATTTTTTCCGTGACAAAATCATCAAAGACTTTAGGTATCTTAACATCGCGGTTCTTCTTGAAATTCACGGCAAACCTGCTCGCATTTCTTGCCTCTATCCTGAAATCAAGCTCTTTCTCCGTCCAGTCCCTGAATTCCTCCACTATGCACACGGGATTGAATTCCCTTACCCTTAGATAGTGCTTCTCAAGCATACCTGCGATGTAAAAAAGGATTTCAATGTCCGTCTCCATCATCTTTTTGACATCCGGCCTTTGTATCTTTACGGCGACTATGTCCCCAGACTTTAGCTTTGCCTTATGGACCTGGCTTATTGACGCTGATGCAATGGGCTTTTTTTCAAATTCCAGGAATATCCTGCCAATCGGCTTCTTAAGCTCCCCCTCAACTATCTGCTGCACTTTGCTGTAGGGAATCGGCGGCACCCTGTCCTGCAGCTTTTCAAGCTCTTTTATATAGCTCTTCGGCAGCAAATCAGGCCTTACGCTGAGCATCTGGCCAAACTTGATGAATGTAGGCCCCAATCTCTCCAGAGTCCCCCTTACCTGCGCTTCAATGCCTACCTTTTGCTTTGCCTTAGTTCTGAACCGCCTGTTCAGGGGAACATGCTTTTTCAGCTTTATTCTCTCAAGAAATATGCCAAATCCCTCTTCAAACAGCACTGTAAGGATGTGCCTGAACCTGCTTATATCCCTGACCTCTTTTATTAAGTGCATAACTGATATCTAATGCTTTAATTATTTAAAGATGTCGGAAAATAATAACTATTTGGCTTTCTGAAGCTGCTATAATTCAATCCGCCGCTTTGCGACATAATCTACACTCGGCGGAATTTTTACTAACATTAAAATTCCGCCTCGAATTTGTCAAAAACCGACAGACTATTCTGATTAGGTTTTTGAGCATGCTCGGAAATTAAAGATTTCCGACATATTTCAATGATTCCAATACAAAGCAAATCAAAGTTTTGCGTGCTATTGAAAATTCCAAAAATTTTCAAAGAATTGGCGAGGCGGAGCGTGTGGCAGACAGCGACGCCTCGCAGTAATTTTGCCGAAGGCGTATTGAAGATTGACGATAAAAAGATCAGGGATTTACCTCATTTCCTTCTCAGCCCATTCTTCATATTCATTATTCGCTTTTGCCTCGATTTTCAGAATGCACGGCACTTTGTAGGAATGCAGCCTTTTCACTTCTTTTTCAGCTTTCGGAAAGTTCTTCTCACTGGTCTTTGCAATAATGACTACCTCGTCGCCATCAACTATTTTTCCCTCCCACCAGTACATGCTTTTGATTGGAAGCATGTTGGAGCAGGCAACCAGTCTTTTCTCCAGAAGGCGTTTTGAGATATTTTCCGCTTCTTTCCGGCCTTTGCAGGTTATATACATCAATGGCATATTCCCTTTTATTTTAAATAGGTTTAAATATTTTTAGATTAAAGCAGGTAGTATGGGGTTCATAGCCAAAAAAGACATTAAGCTGCCGAAAAGAAATCCGTCAAGCCACAAGGGCGACAACGGCAAAGTCCTTGCTGTTGGGGGGAGCGGGAATTATGTAGGAGCCGCTGCTTTAGCAGGATTGGCGGCATTAAGGTCCGGAGCAGATTTAGTGAATATTGTTGCCCCTGAAAAAGTTGCATGGGCAATAAACTGCATTTCGCCGGATTTGATAACAACAAAAGTAAAATGCAGGCATTTTAAGGAGAAAGATGCAAAAATTGTCATGGATTTAATTGAAAAATTTGACGTTTTGCTTATTGGGAACGGAATTGGTCTTGATAAAGAGACTAAAAAATTCTGCAGAAAAACGATAAAAAATTATGGCGGATTCAAAGTAATTGATGCAGACGCGATAAAAGCCATCGGCATTAATGATGCTGAAAATTCAATCATCACTCCCCATTCAAAAGAACTGGAGCATTTTTTGGCAAATTCCAATATTCACAAAACAATAATCAATAAAATAACAAATGAAAAAAACACCACTAAAAAATCAATATTAATCAAAAATTCATTGAAAAAATTTCTTGATAAAAATAATATCATACTATTGAAAGGGAAAATTGATATTGTGATAACCAACTGGAAACTCTATTATAACCGGACTGGCAATGCCGGAATGACAAAAGGAGGCACCGGGGATGTTCTTGCCGGGCTGTGCGCGGGCTTTCTTGCCCAAAGCAAAGATATGGGACAAAGCGCGGTAAATGCTGCATATTTTAACGGGCTTATCGGGGATATTATGCTGAAGAAAAAGAAAGGATTCACTTACCTTGCAAGCGATATGGCAGATGAGATAAAGAGGCTGAAAAATTATATCTGATGCTCACATGACATAGCTTGCAGACTCTGATCTCTCATTATTGGCTTTACTGCTTTTTACGGCCTTCTCCACTGCCTCTGAAACAACAAAATCAAGCTCCCCCTTCGTGACAAATTTAACAGGATTCCACAGATTGATGTACTTTTCAAGAAGCTTCACATCCTCTTTCTTGGCGGCTGCCTGGATTTCCCTTATGGTCAAGCCGACTTTTTCCTTAATCTCATGTATTTCTTTCCTTATCTCATTCACGTCTGACGTCAATGCCTTTATCTCGGCATTAAATGTCCTGTTCTTTGCAATCATGTTCTCTTCTGTTATCTGCAGCATATTCCTTACGTTGGCGGCGCCTTCCTCAACAAGCCTTAATCTCCTTCCAAGATTATTGACATCTTCTGCCATCCAGCTTATATCCATGGCAGGCTGCTCCTTGGCCCCCCCTCCAAAAGACAGGATTCCCTTGCGCTTCTTTGGGGGCTCTGGCATGTCATCTTCCATTGGCATCATGTTTTCTTCAGGCATTTTTATCCAATCCCCGTTATTTTATCTGCAGTTTTTAAGCTTTGTTATAATCTTCCAATACTGTATAATTCCGAAATTAATTGACACTTCTGTAGTATATAGATCATTTTTAAA
>CAYVTQ010000044.1:0-13017 GCA_964454865.1 uncultured Methanosarcinales archaeon | reverse complement strand
CCATTTTATATTATGTCAATTACTGTTTTAGCCAAGTTCCTACATTTCTTATCATCAAGGTCGAGAGCATCATTATCCTATCATGCTGGGATTCCTTTAAATCTTGATTTTCATAGAATAATTGATAAATTTATTGATAATATAACAGTACCTCACTTCAAATGTAAATATTGTAAAAATAGGTTAATTGATGTTGATTTATACTACTGCCCCGATTTAGAAAAATATGCAATTGATTTATACATGGACACTGAGCAATATGATTACAACCAACCTTTTGAAATAACATTTAATGAATTTGATGGGTGCGTATCTATTGAGGTTACTGGCAGATGTAAACATTTTAGGAGTATACTTGCCAAGCAATGTAGAAGTTGTGGGGCTGTATTTAATAATGAGAAATTACTTAATTTAAAAGATTTTGATTCTTATCATGCAGATAATTTAGAAAAAGACTTTGAATTTTATAAAAAGTACTCTTGTTCTACTGCCCATTCTGGCTTCGGGATATTTACCTTTTTATGACAAGTTTTGAGGCAAAGCTTATGCCCTACCACTGGACATTTACCTCCTCCATAGGATATTTAAATAACTTCTTCTATTTTTATTCTTGCCATTTTTACATCACCTTAAGAATGACTCAACCGCCAAATTATAATTTTTCACTACGTAAAAAATCATTTATGCAGTTTCACCGCAATAAATGTTGTGATGAAAAATGATTCAACAAGAAATAAAAATTTTAAGAAGAGAAGGTTTATCATACCGAGAAATCTGTAGGAAATTAAATTTGTCTTACAGCACAGTCCAAAGGACTTGTTTTGGGGTTAAAATGTCAAAAGTTGGTATGATAAGGCACTCTGCTTTAAATGGATTAACAAAGCAGATAAAATTCAAAAAAGGATTGAATGAAGCTAAAGTAAGAGTAATAAGCAACTTGCTTTTTGATGGGGCAGTTTATATCTCTAATGGATATCATTACTCAATGATGTACGTAAATAGCTCAAAAGAGATGATAATGCAGTTTACAAGTGATATGCAGGAAGTTTATCATGTTGAGCCTTCTGGCTTTGAAGAGACAGAAACATATCAAAGGGTCAAATATAACTCAAAGATTATTTATGAAGACTTAATGAGGTACTTTCAATCTTATTCAACATCTAATAAGAAGTGCAGTATACCTGATGATATAATAAACGGCCCAAAATCGTTTAAAATAATCTTGATGAGAGCTTTCTGGGAAAATGAAGGCTCTATATCTGCAAGCGGCAGACTTGTAGCAGATCTAAAAAGCTTAAAAGTCATAAGGCAGCTTTCAAAACTGCATAATGAGTTTGGATTAAAACACAATATAACAAGGTACACAGAGCCCACTGGCTTCATGTATAAGCTTTTCCTCAGCAAAACAAAAGAAAATTATCAAAGATTTATGAATTTGGAATTGTTTTCAAAGGCTATGATTACTAAAGGATACAATAAGGGTAAGAAAAAGTTAGAAGTATTAAAAATTATGATATATCTAAGTATATCATTGATACCTGTATAATGGTTTTTGAGAACGAATGTTGTTAATTATTTTTAATTCATCTGATTTTTCATCTAGAATTTTGATAATTTGTTCATAACTAATTTCTGTGATTTTATCTTTAAATGCTTTAATATAAAAAATAGTTTTCTCCAGTTCCTTAATAATCCTATCTTGCTGTGCTAAACTCAAGGATGCAAAATTTTCTTTATTAGTCTCTCTTAGAATTTTTTGAATTTCAAACTTATTAATATCCATTGGTTAATCAGCAGGTACATTAAATAAGTGTGAGGTTAAATATATTTCCTTTTTAGGATCATTTACTTGTCTAAATTTGTATATTTTACAGGTTTCACCAACTATTTTAACCTCTCTAACAAAATTTGGATGAGATTTTATAATATCATAAACCTTCTTAATTACATTAGTAAAATCTCTGTTTTTGCAAAAGATTATATAAGAAGTCTTAGTATCCCTCCAACTTAAGTACTTTAGTAATTGATCAATACCATCCAAAAATAATTTTTCACCTTTCCAAATTTTACACTCAGCTATGAATATGTTCCTATCTTTAGGTTTTATTAATATGTCTGTTTTGCCTTCTTTGTTAAAAGTTTCCCCTGTCGCTTGATTTTCGTAATGCGTATTAAGTATCACTAGGAAAAGTAACCTTAAGTCTTCTTCATTCATATCTCTGACAGTTTGAGAACATTTCTCTAAAGACTCTCCTAATCGATTTATTATTTTGATAATATATTCATATTCGGAATAATCTAAAAATGGTTCAGATTTGGGAAAATCTATTTCATAAGACACAATTGATCTTTTTGATCTCTCAAGTGGAATTGGTATTTTAGTATCTTCTTTCCTCTTCAAAGGGAAGTTTAGACTATCTAAAATTAGATTTTCTTTTTGAAGTTTATCTCTTCTATTTTTGATCGTGGACTCAACAAGTTTAGGTAATTCTGAGTTATTAAAATGCTCAATTTCAGAATTTTGGCTTTGAATCATTGTTTTAATAAAATCTAAATCTCTTTTTATTCTAGAGTTAAGTTCTTTTACATCTGTACTTTGAGGTAAAAATTCATAATCAATTGCGATATCTTCTGTATCAACTATAGCTTTAACTACATGAAATGGAACTGTTGAAGGTTGAATAGAAAAAAGTTCATGTTTTCCTCTATAAGGTACATATATGCGAATTTTAGTGCCTTTTAACAAAAATGGTCTAGAACGATCTCTTATATCTCTAAAAGGGTCATTTCTTACATCAATTTCAATTTCTTCTGATGGATCTCTAGAAATATTTTCCTCAAAAATTTTTAAGTTATCTATCTTAAACTTTTCAATTAAATTTTTTACTATTTCTTCTTCATCTTGACTTAATAAAAAATCTTTTGGAAATTTATCTATATGTAATTTGAGATTTTGTTTTATATTTTCTAAGTAGTTATAATTTCTCATTCCTAAAAATAATTTAGTTGTGCTATACATTTTTAAATTCAAACCTCAACCACAGCCTTCCTCTCCTTGTCATTGACCTCTTTCACAACCTTATGCCCTTTTAATTTCTCCTTTATCTCCTTCCAGCTGTACTTCTTTGCAGCATTGCTCAAATCAGCTATAATGCCCGTTATCTGCTGGTAATTATGATATATTAATTCTCCCTTTGCCCTTGCTTCTTCCTCCTCTTTTCTTAATTCGCCAATCGCGATTGTCTGCTCTTCCATTATCCTGTGCAGCTTCTCCAGCCTCTTGCCGTATTCGGACTTTACCTTCGGCTTGAAATGCGAATAAAAGAAGCTTAATGCTTCGCTGAAAGACTCGAAATCCCTGAATTCGCAGCCATCATAATATTTCAGCCCAAAGGGATTGGCATCAATAATCTCATTATCCCTCAAGACTATCTTCGCCTCAATTTTATTATTGACGATTTTATTTATCATTGAATGTATTTTCTTGATGCCTTTTTCATTGATGTCTTTGGCATTAATTTTCTTATCAGCATCAGACAATATGCATACTTCCTCAGAATACACCCCGCCCAGCCCCAATTCAACGGCAAGGCACTTGACAAGGCTCTCAGTCTTGGAATTCTCAAAAAGCCCAGTCAAATCATCAATTTTCAAGTCAAGAAAATTATATTTCATTTTTGGATAATCATACCTGATCTTGGGCTTTATTGTCCTTTCCTTAAACTCATGATGCTCAAGAGAATTTATTATAACACCATCATTATCGCATAAAACAGCATTTCCTTTCCCAAAAAACTCCAGATAAAGCTTCTTGGCATCAGTTTTAGAGCCGAATGACAGCTCAATTATCCTCTCAGAATTAATCTGCCTCACTCCCTTCAGCCACAGCCCGTCAAGATGCTTTCTCAGCAGCATGCAGAAGTTCAGCGGCTCAGGCGATTCTTCCCTTGAAGCAGATATAAACAGGGATTCTCCCACAACAATATTAAGTATCTTCTTTCCTTCATTAGCCTTGTAAAGCTGCAGCACTATGTTGGATTTTTCAGGCTGGTAAATCCTGTCGATTCTGGTGTCTTCCAGCAGCTTCAGCTCTTTAGCCAAATAATGCAGGTCCAAAGATGACAGCTGCTTTTTCATGATGATCGAGCTTCACTGCAGGCATTATAAATATTCTCAAGCAATTTTGGTATTGCCTCCTTTCTTACTGCCGAGAATGCTATCCTTATTATTCCCTTGTCTGCTATAACTCCAGTACTATATTTCTCAATAAGCCTCTTCCTCACCGCATCGGCATTCCTATTTTTCAGCTTGATGCACATGAAGTAGCCGGAATTGAAAGGCAGCGCCTCAAATCTCTTTTTGTAAGAAGGATTTTTCTCAAGCGCCCTGACAATCTCGTCAAACCTTGATTTTAAAATTAAGTATTTCTCCCTTTTCTGATTTTCATAGTCAGGATGGCAGTAAGCCTTCAAAGCAAGCGACTGCGACAGGTGCGGCGCATTTGATATTGTCGCCCTTATTGCGCCTGCGGCCTTTGCCTCCAGCGCTGAATAAAGCCCCTGGCTGCCGTCTTTGATTCCGAATGTCACAAAACCCACTCTCAGCCCCCATGCATAATCCTCCTTGCTTATTCCGTCAATTTTAACAGCCAGAATCCTCTCATGCAGGCCGGCCAGACAGCCAAAGACGGACTCCTTGAAAACCCCTTCCTTATACACCAGCCCAAGATAGGCATCGTCAATTATTGCCGCTACATTGCTGGACCTGGCGCATTCTGCCAGCGCAGAAATTATGCTCTTGATTTCATGCTCTGTCGGAGTATAGCCGCATGGATTGTTAGGGAAGTTAAGCAAAACAATCTTCTTTTTTCCCTTTGCAGCCAATTTCTTCCTGAATCCTTCAATATTAAACCCGCCATTCCTAAAAAATTCAAAAGTCTCAAGCCTTGCGCCATAGGTATTCTCAAAAATGAGATTGTAATTCTCCCAATATAAGTCCGGCACGATTATCCTGTCCCCTTTCCCGGCAAATAAATACCCTGCTGTGCTCAGGCCGTGCGTCAGCGCAAGGCTCACGACAGGAAGGCTTATGCTTTTTCCCTTCAGTGAAGGGTTCTTCCTGCAGATCATCTCCTTCCACTTCTCCCTCAACTGCTGCTTGCCGTAGCTGGAGGCATAGGTAAAGACATCATCAGGCCTCAAATTTATATTTTCAGCAATGGCATTAAGTCTCATAGGCGCGCCGCCATCCTCGACAGCAATCCCTATTGTTGCATTCAGCTTCGTGCCTTTTGCCTCTGCTGACTGTGCAAGTATGCCTGCTTTCGGGAAATAAATTGCCCTGCCCTTTTCAGAAAGCATCTCAAATGCAGCCTTGCTTGATTGCCTTATCCTTCCGTTGAGTTCCGATGCCTGCCCATTGATTTTCATTTTATCCCATAATCAATTTATTGTCTTATTAATGCCCGCCTATTAATTTTTCAATCGATGCTATTGCCTTATTGCTTATGCCTCTTGAAGTGTCAATGATGAGTATATTATGCTTATTATCCCTTGCCTCATTGAGGCATACGTCAAAAATCTCCGCATCTAGATTCTCCCTTATTTTATCTTGGGAATACTTTCTTTTCTTAAGCCTCTTATTCAGTATTCCCAAGCCGGATTTTGTGACAATGCAAAGATTAACATATTTGGCAGGAAGATAATGGGAAAGGTGCGAATCTATGACAACTCCCAAAATATTTTTATTTTTCTTAAGGGAGCCGATTTCTCTTATTAATGCCCTGTTGAGCTTATTGGCGCCAATAATCCTTGTTTTTCTTTTTGCGTCATAGCCTTCTGACAGCCCATATTTCCTTATTATCTTGTTGGCATCAATATGCCTGTAATTGAGCATGCCTGCCAGCTTCCCTGACAAGGCAGTTTTGCCTGTCCCGACGCTTCCTGTTACGGCGATTACTTCCATGAAGCCATTTATCAGTATTTTTTTAAAAAACTTTTTATATTCCCGATTCCGACCATGCTTAAAGTGAGGGAAGAGATATCTCTTAATACGTCTAAAAGGCAGGAGCTTATAGACATTACTGGCAATGTCAATGCCATAATAAAGAAATCAGGGGTCATGGAAGGCATCTGCAATGTTTTTGCCCTTCATGCAACAGCTGCCATCACAATAAATGAAAATTATGATCCAAATATCTGCCTTGATTTGCTTGATGCATTGAATAAGGCTATACCTGCAGGAATATGGAGGCATGACAGGATAGACGGCAATGCCGATTCACACTTAAAATCAGCCATTTTAGGCCCTGGCGAGACCATGCCTGTCAGGGATGGAAAGATCATGCTGGGAAAATGGCAAAGCCTCATGCTTGTTGAATTGGACGGCCCGAGGAAAAGGGATATTGCAGTCAGCATTTTGGGTGATTGATATGGGTTGCGACATGTGCGGCAGGCAGGCAGAATTGTACAGGGCGGTGATAGAGGATGTGGAGCTTAACGTCTGCGAGAGCTGCGCAAAATTCGGCAAAGTAGTGGGAAGGCGCGAGGCAGAGCTGAAGCCCGGCAAGAGATTTTCTGAGCAGAAATCAGAAAAAATGGAGCTGATAGTCGATAATTTTTCAGGGCTTATAAAAAAGAAGAGGGAGGATCTTAAGCTGACGCAGAAGGAATTTGCGCAGAAAATAAATGAAAAAGAGTCTGTGATACACAAGATAGAGACAGGAGGGCTGGAGCCTTCTTTGGCATTGGCAAGAAAGCTTGAGAAAATGCTGAAGATAAAGCTCGTGGAGGAGCATGAGGAAGTCCATGAAAAAGCCCAAAAGAACAGGGAAGAAGGGTTCACCATAGGGGATTTCATAAAGATAAAATAATCCGCTGCTATTTCTCAAAAATCATGCGCTCGCAGTTGCCCGACATTTCATAAAATTTCAGCCTTAGGCTTTTCCTGAATATGCTTATCAGCTTTTCCGTCTCATATTTGCAGCCTGTGTCAGAGGGGGGGCATGGCAGTATGTCGCATGTATTCAGCAGCACTGCGCTCGCCTTGCCGGCTTTTGCCTGCAGCAGGGCGGACTTCTGCGAGTTGTATAGTGGATAATAAATCAGCTCGTCTGCTTTTTTGTCTGAAAAGGCGATGAAAGCCGGGTTGCTTATCCAGATTCCGCCATCAGGCTCAAGTGATTCAGCATACCCATAGAATGCATCAAAGCCTGAACTGTACTTGCCTGTCTTCAGCTGCGGAATTGTTGTGAAAGCCCACAATATCAGAAATGGCAATGCTGCAAATTTTCCGTATTTGCCGAATAATCCTGAGGTATAGAGTATGCCGCTGCCTGCAAGGATATAAAGAAAAGGAAGCAATGGGATCATCAGCCTCATTTCCTTATGATCCGAGAGATTATACAGTATGAACGGAAAGATAAAAACAATCAGCAATATTCCTGTCTGAAGGCTTTTCTTCCGCATGGCTGCCGCGAATCCTACTAATGCAAATATTGCAAGAAAATTCTCCTTTAGCAGCCCTGCAAAGTAAAAATAAATGGGCTGGTGGAACACCCATCCCGTTTCTTTTGTCATATAAGCCTGCAAAATGAAAGGATATAATGGATCGGAATACAGATAAGTGTTAAGCAGAAGGTATGCTATGGCCGGAAGCAGGAAGCAGGCAAGGAAGGCTGCAAAAGATTTCAGGCTGCCTTTTTTCCTGCAGGCAAGATATAGGGATAAAAGCAGCAGGGGCAGGATTGCAAATATCTGGAAAAACCTTGTCATGAAGGATATTCCGAAAAAAAGCCCGGACATTGCTTTCTTTCCGGTTATGAAAAAATAAAAGCCCAGCAGAAAAAATGAGGTGGACGCAATCTCGCTCAGCATTATTCCGCTGAAATTAAAAAAAGTAGGCGAAAATGCGAGGAACAGGGAAGCTATGATTGCAGTCTTGCTGCCAAACAGCCTCAGGGCGATTTTGTATGTCAATAATAAACACAGGCTTCCAAGCATTATCTCAATAATTCTGCCTATAAAAATTTCATCGAGCCCGATTTTCCACAAAAATCCCATAATCAGTGGCCATGTCAGGGGCCTTGAAGCTTCCCATAAGCCAGAATGCCCGGAAGAATAGATATGCTTGCCCATTCCTATATAGACTGCAGAATCCCACCAAACATCATCACTATCGTTGATAAGAAATAATTTGATGGCTAGAAACAGCAGAATAAGCGCGTAAATCAGCCTGCTTCCGTGCAGTCTTTTGGTTTTTCCTTGTAAATGCCGCATATTTCCCTTAACAAAGAGTCCTTATCCCTGAAATCAGCATGAGGCTTTTCCTCAACTACAATTGTGGGGTATCTTTCCACATTATAAGCCTTCTTGAGCAGGGGTATCATCGGCTCGGCTTCAAATTTTGAGTCGAATGAGAATATGAGGAGCTTGTCTTTAAATTTCTTTTTCAGGTAGGTCAGCACAAAAGCCTGCTTTTCGCAGTCAGGGCATTCCTTTTCATCAGAGAAAAAATAAAGAACATTCACGATATCTGCGCTGCATAAGTCTCTTGTCCTCTTTGCAAGCAGCCAGTACCTTATCTGCGCCAGCAGGTATTCATTCTTCAAAAGGTCAAAATCCTCCTTATTGATTTTTGCGTCAGTGTCGAAATTCTCAAGCCTTATTCTTGTCGATTCAAGGTTGTTTATGTTCTGCTCAAATGTCTTCTGCACGGCAAGGCAGTTTTTTTCCTGGCTTAGCTGGTCAATAAATGCGTATTGGAGCTGCAGGCTGCTGAAGTCAAGGTTCTGCTTTCTGCTCATAGATTCTATGTAGCTTACTCTTTTCCCCTCAATCAGCAGGCCAAGCAGCAGGCCGAGTATAAACACCCCCAATGTGATTGCCCCTGCCGCGATATACCTTTCCTTGCTTAATCCCCTCATGCTACCACTTCTGCTTCCTGCCCAATGCAAAATCCAGTATTATCCCGACCCATATAAACCCTATGACCAAAAAATAAAAAAAGAGGTACAGCGCCAAAGAAACTGCGCTGTGGTTGCTTGACTTTTCATTGGTCTCGCCATGCGCTTTTTTCAGCATGGTTATTGAAATCGCGAGCATTATGGCTGCCAGCAGGATTCTCATGTAATTGATGTCCAGGATGTTGAAGTCAAACTGGAACGTTTTTATTAGCGTGTAAAAGTCAAAATCTATGAATATGGAATGGTAAATTGCCTTTATGTATGGCTTTAAGCCGTAATATACCATTGAGCTGAACAGAAGGATGGCAATAGTGCCAGAGATAAATATGGTCGGCATCTGTATAAATCCAAAATCGCCGTATTGCCTGTTGAAAAGCATTTTTCGGTATTTGACTGCATTGATGATAGATCCCTTGTACCACCGGTTTCTCTGCCTGTACAATTCCTTGAATGATTCCGGCGCTTTTGTATGGACTTCAACATCCAAGAGCTGCACAACCTTGTAATGCCTGCTTTGCAGCCTCAGGGTTATTTCCAGGTCCTCTGTAAGATTGTTCTGGTCAAACCCCCCGATTTTCTGGATTATTGCTTTCTTATAAACGCTGAACGGCCCGGGAGCGACATGCACGCAGTCCAGCCTTCCCATCAGGCTTTTGTAGAACATATTGACTATATACTCCCTCCATTGCATTTTCTGCCACAGATTCTTCGGCTTGTCGACTTTAAGCAAAGGGAGCACGACTGCTATATTATCATCAGTAAAATAAGGGAGTGTTTTTATCAAGGCATCTTTTGTCACAACAGAGTCCGCGTCAAGGCAGATAAAAAATTCTCCCCTGCATACGCCAAGGGCTCTGTTGAGTGCCGCTCCCTTCCCCTCATTCTTCTTGTTTATCAGCTTGATGTCATAAGCCTTGTTTTGTGATATAAAATCCTCAACTGCATTTTTTGTGTTATCGCCGCTTCCGTCGTTTATGACAATTATCTCAAGCTTGTCCGCGGGATAATTCAGCCCTGTCAAAGAAGCAAGTGTGGGGATTATAGTTTCTTCTTCATTATAGGCAGGCACGGCTATGCTGACGCATGGGTAGCCTGCCAGAGGCTTTTTTCTGATCTCGGGCTTTTTCCCTGTAAAAACCAGGAACCAGAATACTGCAAAGTACAATGAAAGAAGGTAAGCCGTCCATAATATAACGCTGACATATATGGGTGTTGGCATAGGACTTATGTTTGTTCCGACTTATTTAAAGGTTTCTTCGAAAGAATTTAAGAGCAGCTATACTCACGGACAAAATCTATTGAGCAATAGTTGTCCGTTCCTAATAAGTAAAAGGCAATTTATTGCTCAAATTTTTGAGCCTTTTACTATATCAGTTTGAATTTATCCTTTCTTCAATTCCTCTTCTTATTGAATGGTACATCTCCTCAAGTTGAGAGCTGGAAAAACTACGAGAGTTTGCGCCGATGCTCCCAACTTTATCTTGAACGAACCTTACTTCTAAGATAATACTTCCATTTTGAACTATTTTAATCAGTATTTCTCCCTTGTTTAGGGCTTGCACTTCAAGAATTATGTTATCTCCTAATATATTTTTTATATCTTCGGGGAGCAGTTTCGATGCACCTTTGTAAATTTCCAGTTTATTGGCATCTTTATAAGATTTATAGCTCAAATCTCTTAAATAGGATTTAAACCCCACTATTCTATCAAGCATTGTATGAAATCCGTAGCTATAGTGCGCGCCCTGCGCCCAATCATATGAAGTTATATTATCAGGTACAAATTTTACCCCGAGCGTTTGCGTATCCCTTGGCACAATATTGTAATTACTAAGAAAGTATACCGAAAGAGACGATACAAAAAGGAATAAAATTGCCAAAGTAGTCAGGCTGGTATTCCTTTTACAGAACGCCAAGATGCCTTCTCCATATTTTCTTATTTGATAATCCTCATTTAAATGAATTAAGGTTAGCATCTCATCTTCTATTTTGGAAGCCAGTGCCTTCAAATCTTTCTGGTCAAACTCGCTTTTATCCAGAATTTCTTTTACTTTTTTGGCAAATACAATGAGGTTGTTGAACCTGTCAATGCAATTACCCTTAACTTTTCGGAATTCGATGTTTCTTTTCCACCAGCTTTCAATATCCTTTTGCTGGCGCTTAAGCCCTTCTCTTAATTTCCCTTCGGCATATTTTTCCTGCGCTATAAATCTCCTAATTATTTGCCGCTGCTCATTAAGAAATCTTTGTTCAAGCTCCTCTCTTGCTTTAACATCTCTTATCTTTAATATCGCTTTATATTTTTCTATCCTCCTAATAGCATCTCTATAAAGAATCCTAAATAATTTCTGATGATAGTACTCATTCTTACTCATGGGGCAATAATTAATTAAAACGTATAAAAACTTTGTTACTTTAAAGCAAATTAAACAACAAATTTATAATGCTATCAAAGATACTATGGTAGAGTGTAATATGGAAGAAGTTATGGTGAAAAGAATTCCGACAGGCAGCAAAGTGCTTGACAAGCTGCTCAATGACGGCTATGAAACTGACATAGTCACTACAATTTATGGGCCTGCAGGCAGCGGAAAGACAACTTTGGCAATTCTCTGCGCCATTACAATAACAAGGCTGGGAAAAAAAGTCATTTACATTGACACAGAAGGAGGGTTCTCTGTTGAAAGGCTCATGCAGATCTGCTCAAGCATAAATCTTGACCATAAAAGGATACTGGAAAAGATAATTTTTTTGAAGCCCACCACATTTGAGGAGCAGAAGCAGAATTTTGAGAAACTGAAAGATATGATAACTGACAAGATAGGTCTTGTAGTAGTTGATACCATTGCAATGCTATACCGGCTTGAGATTGGCAAAACAAAAGACGTGCATGACATCAACAGGGAGCTTGGCAGGCAGATATCATTCCTGTCAGAGATAACAAGGAAAAAAAACATCCCCGTCCTTATAACAAACCAGGTCTATGCTGATTTTGAGGCAAAAGACAGGATAAACATTGTTGGCGGTGATATTGTCAAGTATGGCAGCAAATGCCTCATCGAGCTGCAGATTACCCCAAGCGGCAACAGAAGGCTGATAATAAAAAAGCACAGGAGCATCAGCGAAGAGAAGGAGATACTTTTCAAGATAGTGGATGGCGGCATTATAGGAACAAAGGAAAGCATGGGGTTTAAGCTGTTTTAAGGTAAAATGCCCCCTATATACTGTCAACACCAATAGGCAACATCGAGGACATCACATTAAGAGCCATAAGAGCATTGAAGGAAGCGGATCTGGTGCCGGCAGAAGACACAAGAAGAACATTAAATCTATTCTATAAATATGGAATAAAAAACCGGCTGGAAGCATACAACGGCAATAATAAGGCTAAAGCAACTGGCAGGATTATAGAATTCCTGAAAAGCGGAAAAAATATTGTTCTGGCATCTGACTCAGGCACTCCCGGAATTTCCGATCCCGGATTCTATTTAGTCAGGGAATGCGTGAAAAATAATATCCAGATCACTCCGGTTCCAGGGCCCTGCGCCTTTATCTCGGCATTAGTGTGCCCGGGCCTCCCGACTGACAGATCAGCTTCTATGGCTTCCTCCCGAAAAAAGACAAAAAGAAAAAGGAATTCTTTGAGAGCATCAAAAGCAGGGATGAGACCGCCATTGCCTGCGAATCTCCGCACAGAATAAGAAAAACTATAGAATTAATG
The DNA here is from genome assembly GCA_964454865.1 of uncultured Methanosarcinales archaeon. Classification (GTDB taxonomy): domain Archaea; phylum Nanobdellota; class Nanobdellia; order Woesearchaeales; family GW2011-AR4; genus JACOZO01. Next base: position 334 of record CAYVTQ010000044.1, on the reverse strand, counting down.
AAATCAGTTATTCCTGAGAAAGATATTGTAATTGCGCGCGAGCTGACCAAGAAATTCGAGGAATTTGCAAGGGGAAAAATAGGAGATATTGAAGCCAATGATTACAAGGGAGAGATTGTTTTGGTGATTAGGTAGAAGGCGGCATTGAAAAGTCTCCGCTTCGCTATGGGCTGCCATAGGCTCGCATCTTGATTTATAGTGATAAGGCAAAAATACTCGAAAATCAACAGACAATCCTGATTGGATTTTCGGTAACTACTCCGTAGTTTCCCATTGCGCAGCAAACAAGTTTGCTACGTCAGGAGGAACAACGATTCCTCCGCTGCAATTTCCT
>CAYVTQ010000043.1:0-13138 GCA_964454865.1 uncultured Methanosarcinales archaeon | reverse complement strand
AAAGCGGACAAATGTCCTGCTAACAAAAGCGGACATAAGTTAAGCTACTGTACAGTTATCAAAACTATGAAATAATTAAAATACATTTCTGAAAAGCCCTTTTTTCCCACTTTCTTTCTCAAACTCAGTAAGCAATTCTCTTTGCCTTTTTGTTATTTTTTCCGGGACCTCAATATACACTTCAACATTCTCATCTCCATATCCTGAATCATCCAAATGCCTTATTCCTTTGTCTCTCATCCTGAATATGATATTGCTCTGCGGCATTCGTCTTTGCTGTATTTTCAAACAATAACCTTATTTCTTCTAACACACTCATAAGCAAAAACATACATCCCTATGGACCATGCCTGGTAATAGCCCTCCCTGAATTTCCCATTTCTGCCGTCTATCCATTCAAAGAAGTCGAATTTCTTTTTCTCAAAATTATAGTTTGCTTCTGCCAGTTTCTGCAGTTCCTGTTCTGCTTTTTTGAGCATCCCTAATTTAACTAATGCAGCGACATAAAACCCGCCGATAAAAGGCCACACCCCTCCGTTGAGGTAATTGTAAGGCTCGCGGGCATCGCATTGCGAGAAATAAGGCTTCCATTCCTTATCGCTTTTCTTGATGGCAGGATATATAGCCTTTACAGGATACGGCTTGTTGATTTTATTTTTTTCAATGTAATCAATGATTTTTTTTGATTTGTTGCTGTCCGCCAATTCAAAAATTATTGCCAGCAAATTGCCCAGGCTGTCAAACCATCCTTCTCTTTCCATGTCTTCATTGTGGTTCTTCCACATCCAGGGCAGATAATATCCCTCATTGCAGAAAAAATTGATTTCCTTCTTGATTTTGCCGTGCACGGCATCTTTGACTTCATTGGCTTCTTTGCTTCTGCCTTCCAGATTCAGCGCAAAATGATACAGCGCCTGCGTATTCAGAACGTGCCCGTATTTGTGCGGAAAAGCGTCCTGCCAGTCAGAAGTGGGCTGCTGCTCCGGCAGCTTGTCTTCTCCTGTGTCTTGATATTTCACCCACAATAAAGCATTGTCAATATTTCTCTTATTTTTAATTAAGAATTTTTTATCGCCATAGTTCTTTGCGTAAACATGCTCGCCGATGATATACCATAATGAAGAGTCTATTGTTGCAAATGTAACCTGCTTTTTCCTTTTTTTGTCATACAGGTCAACAGCATTTGGAATCTGCCCCAGCTCGCTTTGGTATTTCGCCAGCGTGTCAAGGCTCTTTCTGAAGCACTTCCTGAAAGCATCATCCTTAATCAGGCTCGCTCCCAAAAACGTAATCACAGAATCCCTCGCCCATACTTGGGTATAGCCTCCTGCGCCTCCAGAAGCGTACAAACCATGAGGCGTGCAGCACTGCCTTAATGCCTTTACAGCCTCTTTTCTGCATTCGTGGATGTTCATATTGCAATTCTTGGAATTAAGGTTATTTAAGGTTTGCTTTATTTTGGATTATTTAGCAGCCTTTTGATTTGTTTATCACATCACCAAATTACTTGTTTCAAATCTTCATCAACAACCCATCTCCCATTTATCTTATTGGCAAAAATGTAATATCTGCCTTTGCATTCCCTTATGCCCTTGGTTACTCTGTTTATAGGAGTGCAATCGTAGTTTATGAATGCCACGCCCCTATTTTCATCAATCATGTCCGAGCAGCAGTAATCCTCTCCTTCTATTGGGATTTTTTCCATGGCATGCTGAAACTGAAATGTGCCGCTGGAATATCCGGTATACATTTTGTAGGATAATATCAATAATAGTATGCAGGAAATAATAATTCCTACTATTGCAACTATTCTTTCAGTTTTTTTGTTTATTTGGTTCATTTTAGCCAACTGAAGATTAGCCGTAAGTACCATATGACCCATCAAAAGGCTTTGCAAATTTTACAGCATCATGGAACATTCCCACATTGACTTTATTTTCGCCCTGTAGTATCCTGTAAAACACGTTATTGCAGGCTTTCTCGATGTCCCTGAACGACATTCCGTCAGTGAGCCTTGCAGCCTCATCAAAATCAAAAGAAGCCTCCATGAAATTGCGCGCTCTGGCAAGCATCTTCATTGAAAATTCCTTTCTTTCAGCGAAAGACGGAAGCTCAAACCTTACAGTTGTGAACCTGTCAGAGAAGCCCTCCCCGAATTTTGAAAGGTTGTTGACAGCCACAATGACTATGGCATTAGAAACATTACCAATGCCGTCAAAAATCTGGTTGAGGCGGCCGTCAATAGGCGAATCCTCATCCATGCTGTTTCTTCCCATAAGCTTTTCCGCCTCATCTAAAAATATTATGCAGTTGCTGAAGCGCCTCTGAAATGAGTCGAGAGAGTTCAGGACAGATGATACTCCGTAATTGAAAAAATGGCTGCCTTTTATGTTGAGTATAGGCATGCCAAGCTCGCCTGCCAGCGCCTTCACCATAAATGTCTTTCCGCTTCCTACAGGGCCGTCAAAAACAAGAAGGTTGTGCCTCACCAGCCCCAGCCTTCTTGCAGCGCTTTTTTTCCTGAAAGCGGCAATGACATTTGCCAACTCTCTTTTAGCCCTTTCCTTCCCTATAATGTGGCTGAAATCAACTTTTATGTCAGTTAGCACTTCATAGCGCTGCATGGATGTAGGAATATAAGTCTTTATGGCTTTTTTCAGCTCATTTAGTCTTACTTTTCCATGGCTGCTCCTATATGCTATTTTTATCACTTCAGGAATATCCCTGAAATTGTAGCCAAGCGAATTTTTTGCTATAAACCTTATTTGTTTGCTGTCAATAAATTTTGAATAACTCCTGCAAAGAAATGCCATTTTGTTTTCTTCAGATGGCACCTCAACTTCAATTTTTACATCAAGCCTGTCCAGCACTGACTCGTCAAGGCAGTTGACACTGTTTGCCGTGGCAAAGAGAATGGCCCTGCCTTCGCTGCCCTTCATCTTGTCAACAATTTTCATGAACATCTGCCTGTCTTCTGCGCTGGCGGCCTCATATTCGCTGTACCTGAAAAGATAATTCAAATCGTCCAGAAACACTATAAACTGCCAATCATCCTTCATCTGTTTCAATATACTTTTCAAGTTCTTGCACTTAACAAGCTTCTTGTGGCTTATATTCGCGCATCCGGCATATAGCACAGGAATTTTGAATATTCCCACAAAACTCTCGGCAATATGGGTTTTTCCCACTCCTGGCTCCCCTTTTAGCAGGAAGCTCCTGCTTGCCAGAGCCGCATCATGCCTGCCTCCAAGGAATTCTATTGCAAATTCCAATGCGTTTTTTTCATTGACGCTTATAGAAGCCGCTTCAAGCATTTTTTGGAAAGCTTTGAGCTTTTCCATATCTATTATCTCTTTTATAGGTCTCATTTTTTAAGCGGAATAACATTGATTGGCAGCGCCTATAATCTTTAAGCCAAGGCATGGCGCAGTAACCCCTTAAAATCGTAAATTGCCGGGCATGATCATTAATGCTTTCGCTTCAGTGCAAAGCCCATTTAATGGCTGATTTTCAATGAGGGACGTTTTCCATTGAGCCGTTGTCTCAAGGCTGCATTAAAGCAGCCAGCTGCGCCGCCAATCATGCATCCCATGCAAAGCATAGGATCATAAATCAACTGACCAGTTTGCCTTCTGAATTTCATTGTCAAGCTTCTGCTTCTGCTCCTCAAGCCCCTTTATCTTTGCGGCAAGCCCCAATTCCTCAAAAACTCCTGAATCAAACGAATCGTAAATCCTGCCGCTTTTGAGCAAATTCATCAGCTTTGACAGCTCTATCCTCAAGTATTTAATCTCAGCAAGCTTTCTGTCAATCCCTATCTCAACATTCTTTTTGTTAACAGCATTTTTTTCCTCTACAATATCTTTTATGAGCTGTCCTATTTTTTCGTCAATATCGGCTACTTTGGATTTTTTATTTTCAAGGAATTCCTTCTGCCTTTTTTCAACATCTTTTAAAGTTTCCTTTTCAGTCCTTATCGCCGTTTCCTTAAAGCTCTGCTTTGCTATGCTTTCCCTTAACTCATATAATCTCATCAGCTCCCCTTCCTGCCTTTTTATTGCAGCTAATTTCTCGGATATTTTCATTTTAGCCTCCGTTACTTTTTATGCTATTCTTTCATAGCCTAATTCTTCTTTGGATTTTGGAATCTCGTTAATCTTATTCATAAAATCTATTGCGCATTTTTTACTGCAATATTCCTTTGCCAAAATGATATTGCCCATCATTCCGCGTGCCTTGGTTAAAGAAAGGGTTAGCCATCCAAAAGGAAGCAATCCTGCCCCTTCTACATTCTTTTCCTTGTCGCATTCATCGCATTTGGCTTTTCTGTATTGGACTATCATTTTAGGAACTCTTTATTCTACTTTTATTAAAATATTAGCTTATATTTAAGTATTTATGTTATTAAGTATAATATTCTACTAAACAATAGAAAGTAATAAATAGTACGGCTATTTCTAATCCATATGGAAAATTATATAAAAGAGCCTGTCCCATTGGATAATGAGGGTGGTTTGATGGGAAAAAAGGTGCTTATTGCTACTTTATACAGCCCTGAGCCTGTGATTCTTGCTACAACAAGGCTTGGGCCTGAGAGGCTTATATTATTAATTGACAAAGAGCCAAGCAAAGAGCAGGAAGAAAGCTTAAAGCTCATACAGGAGTCTCTTGGAAAGGTTATTGAAGTTAAGCCTGTGAAAACAGACGTTTATAACATTGTAAGCGTTGCAACAAAATGCGTTGAAATAATTGACATGCAGCCAAAAGACGATTTGATATACATTAACATTACTTCTGGAAGAAAAACGAAAGCTATCGGATTGTTGTTTGCCGCTTATGCAAGGCATGAAAGGGTCAGGAAAATTGCCTATAATCCGGAAGAGGATAAAAATGCGGTTGTCTATCTGCCAAGATTGAGCTTTAAATTGACTGAAAGCGAGAAGAAAGTTCTTGAGTATATTGACAAGGACAAATACGAAAACATCAGCGATTTGGCTAAAAAAATAGACTTGTCAACGGCAATGCTTTACAGGGCTATTGATGAGCTTAAAGGTATGGATTTGATAACCACAGAAGAAGGGCTGAAACTGACTGATGCGGGGAAGATTGCGAGGCTGTGAAGATGGACAAAGATTTAATCCTAAGGCTTAAGAAAACATTTGAAGATTACGCTCGTGAAGCTGATGGAGTTGAATTCTGGTTTGCCAGAGACCTCCAGAATTTGCTTGGATATGATAAATGGGAAAATTTTCTCAATGTGATTGAAAAAGCAAAAATAGCCTGCAAAAACTCCGGATATGGCATGCATGACCATTTTCCCGATGTCAGGAAAATGGTTGAGGTGGGCTCTGGGGCAAAGAGGGAGATAGATGATTTCATGCTCACAAGATATGCCTGCTGCCTTATCGCGCAGAATGGTGATATAAATAAATAAAGTAAAATTCAAAATAATGAAAAATTAATTTAAGTTTATATTTAAAATTTGTTTAAATTCATATAAATGAAAATAGATTAAAAATTAATATAATAAAAATTAGAATATTCATATATATGAAAATATAGGAAGGTTTATAAATTGCAGCATATTACCATAAGCCATGTTCATCGAAACAATAATAGGCTCAAGCGCAAAGATAAAGGTTTTGAGGGCGCTTTTGGAAACCAAAACGGCTTATTCAATGGAAGATATCAAAAAATTAAGCGGCATGAGCATAGGAGTTATACACAAGGCTGTAACTTCCATGCTAAAAGAAAATATTATAACACAGAAAAAAGGCTCAGGAAAACAAAGATTTTATCAAATAAATCTGGAAAACAGGTACTCAGGCAAACTATTAGAGATATTTGATGAAGAGAAAATTGAAAGAAGAGGCATTCCTACCCATATCTGGAATGCGCTTGAGGCATTATGCTCTGGGTTAAAAGCTAAAGTGAAAGGAATTAAAGATGTTATATTATTTGGAAGCCTAGCCAGGGGAGAATTCAGAATAAGCAGCGATATTGATCTTCTTGTCGTGACTGAAGATGATTTTAAGGAAGAAGCCAAAGCAAGAGCTATATGCAGGAGTGCAGGATTGAAGAGCAAAGTTAGCTCAACTTTTGTGACGGGAAAGGAAATGAATGGCCACATCTCAAAGAAATCTGATTTTTATGAAAGCATATTGAAGGAAGGGCTAAGGCTGGTTTAAATGGACAAGGGATTCATGGAAGAATGCATGAGCAAAAGGGTCAGAGAGGTAGCGCCATCAGCTATTGAAATTACAAGCCCTGTTGAAATTGACAAGCTAACTTTAATTCATAATCGCCTTAGCAGTTATTTTCTTGATGGCGCAAAATCAATGCAAGACAGTGATACGCCTCTTTTAGCGATACTTCTTGGCTATTTTGCAATGGAGCAGAAAGCTTATGAAATACTTGCGTGGAAAAACCTGAAGGTTTCAAGCCATATATGCGCAATTAAAGGGCTTAGCAGGGTAGTTGGAAAAAAAGCCTTGGCTTCATCATTGTCTGTTGCATATGAAAACCGGCTTGAAGTAAATTACCTTGGAAATATAAAGACAGCTGAATTAGACAGGGATAGGGCAAAGAAATTTGTTGAAGAAATGGTTTTTCCCTTTATATCTGAAATTGACATGCTGATAGAGAGTGAAGGATGAAAATAAGATTGCGGACAGATTCAGGAAAAAAGTTTGGAAGATAGCGAGGTTGTGAGAGTACACAATCAACTAATCTATTTTGATATTAATGGAGGGGATATTATGGAAGTAGATAAATTAAATGAAATTGACGATTTAAGAGTTGTTTGGAAAAATGAAGCCTATGATTTCACAAAATGGTTATCAAATGATGAAAATTTAACATGGCTTGCCGAGAGATTAGGATTAGGTGGTCTTGAATTAATAAAAACAGAAGATGAAATCGGTAATTTTCTTGCAGATATAGTTGCTAAAGAAGAAGGAACAAACAATATTGTTTTAATAGAAAATCAATTAGAAGTTTCTGATCATAAACATTTAGGCCAAATTTTAACATATGCTGCTGGAAGAAATGCAAAAATAGTAATTTGGATATGTAAAAAGTTTAATGAGCAACACCGTAAGACTATTGATTGGCTAAATGAAAATTCGTCAGAGGATTTATATTTTTTTGGTATAGAATTAAAATTATTTAAAATTGGGGAGTCCAAACCAGCACCATTTTTAGATATTGTTGCTAAACCAAATAAATGGGTTAAGGACATACAAAAAGAAGAACTGGAATCCAATACACCTACCCAACTAAGAAGATTAGACTTTTGGACAAAATTTAATGAATATATTACAAAGAGACGAAGTGGGTTAAGGACGCAAAAACCATCACCAGACCATTGGTATGATTTTAGAATTGGAAATTCACATGCGCACGTTTCAGTAAAGACAATCTATAAAGAAGATGTAATACGATGTGAATTATGGATTGATTCTCCATTAGCTAAACAAGTATTTGATATTTTATTTGGAGATAAGGAAACAATAGAGAAAGAAATTGGCTCCGAACTTGATTGGCTTAGACTTGATGAAGGTAAAGTTTCAAGAATTATTTTATCAACTAAGGCCGACCAAGAAAATAAAGAAGATTGGGATAGGCAATTTGAATGGTTAATCACCAATGCTGAATTATTCGAAAAAGTCTTTGGACCCAGATTAAAGAGGATTCCAAGGGATGTTAATGAACTTAAAGGGTTGTATGTCACAGAAGACAAATTGAAGCTGACAGAAACATAAAATATTGCGAGGTTGTGAAAAAATGAAACCCCAACTTCAAAAAACAAATATTGAATCCGCTTACAATTCAATAAAATCCATCCTGGAAAACGCAAGGTCAAAAGCATACAGGGCAATTAACTTTGCGATGGTTGAAGCATATTGGAATATCGGCAGGGTTATTGTTGAAGAAGAGCAGAAAGGAAAACACAAGGCAGAATACGGCGCAGGGGTAATCAGAGACTTATCAGAAAAATTAAGCAGGGAATATGGCAGGGGATTTGATGAATCTAACCTTAGAAATATACGGCAGTTCTATCTGACTTTCCCAAAATGCGACGCACTGCGTCACGAATTGTCATGGACGCATTATAGGCTGCTGCTCCGAGTTGAGAAAGAAGAGCCAAGAAATTTTTATATGATAGAATCCATAAGCAATAACTGGAACACACGAGGACTTTGCTCAAGGGTGGGGGCAAATTGCCACTCCCCTTTTAGTTGATACCCTATAGAGTAAGGACATCTGTGCAACGTACCTAGAGGCAAAAAATGAAAAAAGAAATCATCCAAAAGCTGCAGAAATCATTTGAGGATTATTCTCAAAAAGCAGATGATATTGAATTCTGGTTTGCGAGGGACTTGCAGGCATTGCTTGACTACAACGACTGGAGAAATTTCGCAAATGTGATAGAAAAAGCAAAAATTGCCTGCAGAAACTCAGAACAGGAAATCCAAGACCATTTCGTTGGCGTCACCAAAAAGGTCAAGATTGGCTCTGAAGCAGAGAGAGAAATTGACGACATCATGCTTACCAGATATGCCTGCTACCTTATCGCTCAGAACGGCGACCCGAGAAAAGAGCAGATAGCTTTTGCGCAGAGCTATTTTGCCGTCCAGACAAGAAAGCAGGAATTGATAGAGCAAAGGATAGCCTTGATAGAAAGAATGACTGCCCGGCAGAAGCTTGCTGCATCAGAAACAGAGCTTTCAAAGCTGATTTATGAAAGAGGAGTAAGTGAAGACGGCTTTGCAAGAATAAGAAGCAGGGGCGACAGGGCTTTATTCGGAGGGCTTGCCACTTCGCAAATGAAGGACAGGCTTAGAATACCTCAGAGCAGGCCGCTGGCAGATTTCCTTCCCACCATCACAATAACAGCAAAAAATCTTGCAGCTGAAATAACCAATTTTAATGTTAAAAGGGACAATTTAAAGGGAGAAAATACTATAACTTATGAGCACATAAAGAATAACACAGATGTTAGGAGGCTTCTCGCAAAAAGCGGCATAAAGCCCGAAGAGCTTCCGCCTGAAGAGGACATTAAAAAACTGGAAAGAAATGTTAAGGAAGATGAAAAGAAGATTGCAGGCAGCTCAGGGAAAAAACTTGGGAGGAATGGGGATGTTTTGGTGTGAGTTTGCTGGTGATGGGAAGATGGAGATGGTGTGAGGAGGGATAACTATGAGTTTATTCAAAATACGGGAGGCAATAATTTAATAAAACAGAAAAAAGTGCCATTTGACAAAGAAAAACAAATTACACACAAGAAGTGAATCTACATATATTTTGAAATATGAACGCACTGCGTTCAGAATTGAACAATTGAAAGATGAGCTTGCCAAGGAAATGGCGCAGATTGAGATGTTAAGGAAAACATTAAATAATAGGTTAAATCTAATGCAATGCAGTATAAACTTGAAAGGTGGGTAAAAATGAAAGACTTGAATCGAATTCAATCATTATTATCAAAACATAAAGAAGGATTAAGGAGAAAATATAATATTAAAGAGATAGGAGTGTTCGGCTCTTATGCAAGAGGAAAGCAAAAGAAATCAAGTGATATTGACATTTTAGTGGAATTTAAAGAGCCTATTGGTTTTTTTAAGTTTCTTGAATTAGAAGAGCAGATAGGCAAGTTTCTTGGTGTTAAGGTAGATTTGGTTACAAAAAACGCCTTGAAACCAAGGATAGGGCAGCACATCCTCAAGGAGTTGGTAGCAATATGAAACGAGAATATGGGGATTACATTCAGGATATGATTGATTCAATAAATGAAACTGAGGAATTTACAAGAGAGATCTCACTCAAAGATTTTAAGGAAGATAAAAAAAGCATTAATGCAGTTATACGAAGCCTTGAGATAATGGGTGAAGCTGCGAAGAAGATTCCTGATAATATCCGTAAGAAGCACCCAGGGATTCCCTGGAAAGAGATGGCTGGAATTAGGGATAAGCTAATACATGAATACCATGGAGTTGATCTTGAAATAATCTGGAAAGTTGTTAAGGAAGAACTTCCTCCGGTAAAGCCTCTTGTATTAAAACTTCTTAAAGAGACTGAACAAAAGGGGAGCGATGCAGAATAAAGCCGTTCACACATAATTATTTGGATGCTCCTAAAGGAGAAAAGAGGAAAAGGCTCTGTAATTATGCTAAAGACGGTTGATACTGGGAAGATTGCGAGGTTGTGAAAATCTATGGCAATTGAAGAATCTGAAAGGGTTGAACTGAAGAAATCAACATCAGAATTAAAGGAAGGCATCATTTCTATAGCATCAATCCTAAACAAGCATAAATCAGGCAGATTATATTTAGGGATAAGAAATGATGGCACAGTCCTTGGGCAGAGCGTCACAGATAATACGCTAAGAGAGATTTCAAAAGCTATTGGAAAGAGGATATATGATGCCTGCAAACAGGCAAGTGTAAAGATAGATTTTGTTAAGGTAGTATTCTTCAGGCCTGTGAAGGATATTCTGCCTAATGGGGGACTAAATGGGGGAGTAAATTTCCTGCTTAAGTATATTAAAGATAATCCGGGGAAAAGATTGCCGCTCTTAAGCCAAGCATTGGCAAAGCCGGAAAAAACAGTTGAGAAATGGCTGCAAAAACTCAGAGAACAAGATAAGATAGAATTCAGGGGCAGCCCTAAGACAGGAGGATATTTTGCAAGATGATAAAATCAATAAAACTTACTGATGCGGGGAAGATTGCGAGGCTGTGAGTATGGATAAAGAAATAATCCTGAAGCTTAGAAAAACATTTGAAGATTATGCCAATATAGAAGAAGGAGTAGAATTTTGGTTTGCAAGAGACTTAAAGAATCTTTTGGGGTATGAACAATGGAGAAATTTTTTAAGCGTAATTCAGAAAGCAAAAGATGCCTGTAATAATGCAGGAAATGAAGTTTTAGACCATTTTGCTGACGTTAGCAAAATGGTGACACTGGGTTCTAGCAGTGAACGAGAAGTTCAGGATATTAAACTCACAAGATATGCATGTTATCTTATAGCACAAAATGGAGATTCAAGAAAAGAAGAGATTGCATTTGCTCAGAGTTATTTTGCAATACAAACAAGAAAACAAGAATTAGTTGAAGAAAGAATTAAGCTTAAAGAAAGATTTGAAGCAAGAAACAAATTAATTGCATCGGAAACAGAATTATCAAAATTAATTTATGAAAGGGTGGTATTGTAAGATGAATAAAAAAGGATTTTTCCAAAGTACAGGCAAGTTAAATCAGAATAATGTTAAAAAATACCGAAGTCAATATTTTTTAAAGAAAGCTTGGACAAACTTTATTGAAAAACAAGAGAAAGATGAGCAGGTCTACCTAGAAGCTATCCTAGGCCTTAATAAGTTAAAAATTATTTTTGCAAAAGATAGGAAAAAGAAAAAACTGGGAAAAAATAGCGAGGACCTTGTATATGGTTATTGGACTGAAGAGGACATTCGCTTAAAGTTATCAGCAGAATTGTTGAAATTTGAAAATGATAATTGTAGGGTTCATGGTCAAACCCATATTTATAAAAAAAAGAATGAAAGACGTCTAGGACGTAGAAAAAAGTACCCCCATCAACACAAATACCCGGATATTTTATTTATTGCATTAAAATTAAAAGAAAAAAGTGGCATTCCTAAAAATGAAAATCTTGAAGTTACGGCAATTGAAATTAAATATTTTTCCACTAATGAGAAACTTAATGATGTAAATGATAAAATTCAAAAGGATTTAGAAAAGATAAAGTCTTATATAAATGAAAAATCTAATCCAAAAGTGGATTGTGGATATTTTTTTTGTATAGATGAATCTAAAAATGCCACAAAAGTACTTAAAAAATTGCTTAAACAGAAAAGTTTCAAAAAATTACCATTAGCATATGGTGTTTTAATTCCGAGGTATACATCAATTACAGATGTTTTTCCTGCCCATTATGAAAAGTATGACAAAAAATATCGTAAATTAGCTTATTTATTAGATATAGTTAGAGAAAGAGTAGGAGATAGTCTACAACTTGGAATACCAAAACTTCGTGATGATAGGATTCTTATGAGGTTTAATAATAAATTATCGGGTTGGCTTGGAATAATATTCCCAGAATTTATTAAAAAATGTAAACGTAATAAATTTAAGGTTCTAATTAAAGTTAAAAAACCATCCCCTAAATTTTTATTAGGATTTAGTCCATATATATATTCTACTGTTGACAAAAAATGGGAACCGACAAAAAAGAAGAACCCTACATTCGTTTCAATTCATAATATAAATCAAAGAAGCTTAGGTGGGTTAGTCAAGATTGAAAATGAAGGTAAAAAATTATCTGAAAAAATGAAGAAATTAATAAAAAAATAAGTTAATAATTTAACATATCAACTGCAACCGCCACTCAATTCATGTAAATTGATTCCCCTTAAAATTTAAATATAATCTAAAATGAACCTCAACCCTGAAAAACAAAAAATGCCACCACTCCTCTCAAAATCAAAATATCTTTACGGAATCCAGTGCCCGAAACTATTGTGGATGTCAATACACGAGCCTGAAAAGCTGCCGGAAGTTGATGAAGTTACCCAGCATAGGTTTGACGAGGGGCATCTTGTCGGGGAGCTGGCCAAGAAAGTTTTTCCAGGCGGCATAGACATTAATACTGAAGATTTTAATGATGCCCTGAAGAAATCCAAAGAGCTTCTGGCTGAAAGAAAGCCGTTATTTGAAGCTGCTTTTAAGAATGAAAATATTTATTCCAGAGCCGACATCCTGTTTCCAGCCAATAAAAAAGAATGGGATGTAATTGAGGTTAAAAGCTCAACGCAGCCAAAAGAATTGCACATGCATGATCTTGCCTTTCAGAAATATTGCTATGAGCATGCTGGAATAAAGATAAACAAATGCTTCTTGATGCACATAAACGGCGATTATGTAAGGCAGGGCGATATAAATCCTAAAGAGCTATTCACTCAGCAGGATGTTGATAAGCTCGTTAATGAAGCAGGCAGGGGCATTAAGGATAAAATCAAGGCAATGCATGAGATAATCGCTGCCAAAAAAATCCCCGGCGGGAAGATTTGCAATGAATGCATAGGCCCCGGAAGCTGCCCGTTGCCTGATGAATTCTGGG
>CAYVTQ010000042.1:0-13525 GCA_964454865.1 uncultured Methanosarcinales archaeon | reverse complement strand
TTAAAAATGATCTATATACTACAGAAGTGTCAATTAATTTCGGAATTATACAGTTGGGCACCGGAAAAATTAAAAACTAGAGGAAAAAACCAAGCCTTATGGAGCCGAAATATGATGCAGCTGCGCCTAACGATAGCGGAAAATCTAATTCTGCCAATAATTTTAAGCTGCCAGATTATAAAAAAAGTGAGTATGCTAGAACAAGCATGAAAAAAGTCATGGATTATAAATTCTGGACAAGATTTATTGAAAGGGGGAAAAGTTATGTCGGGCTTCTGCAGCAGTTGATTAGAAATCCTGATGCCGAATCATCATTAGCTGTTTATGATGTGAATGGTGCATCAGGAAGTGATAGTGCGAGCAGGCTCGCAGAGGAAAATGGCATTAAGAAAACTAATGATCCTGTTAGGTCTCTGCGCATTTATGGGGTAAATTCTTCATTGGAAGCAAAAGCTAAAAAAGCAGGTTTGCAGCAGCATGGCAAAAAAGAAGATGAAGCCTACTCTTATAATCCCAATTATTCTAGATACTGGGCTGAGACTACTATAGAAAAAGAGCAGAAAAGAAGGAATTTGTTTTATGGCACAATTGGCGAATATGTATCTCATCTTTTTAAGAAATTGAGGCATAGTTCAGAAAAGCCAAATTTAGAAGTGTATGGCTCTTCCGGCTCTGATTTGTCAGATAAGGCCAAACCTGATGCCATTTCTGCTAATTCTCCAAGACTTGGTGTTGTTTACAGGGATAAATTCACTGGAGAATATAAGACTAGAATGCCGATAATGCCTCAAGATAACACACAGGATTTAGAGCAGAGATTAGTCGGATAAAATGGATATAATAAACTTATATTATTTCTCATCATACTGCCCTTTGACCTTGTACTTGTCAGAAGTCAGTATCTCATTGTACAGTTTGTCATAATCCTCCTCAAACTTGCTCTTCTTGAGGAAGAATTTTAATAATATGTATAACCCGACTGCAATATAGATTCCAATCAAAATTGTCTTGTTGAATTCTACCATATTTACCATGTTATTCCAATAACAGCAGATATTTAAATCTTACGCCTCAGATTAACAAAAATTCTTCTGGATAAATTCCGCCATATTAGAATTGCCTGCCGCCTCATAAGCTTTAGCAGCCAGCCTGTAGTTTTTTGCCTTGATGCACATCACAGCGGCATTGCTCAGCCTGTCCTTGTCTTTTGTCGGCAGGTAGCACAGGGCAGCCAGATCCGGCTTTGCTTCAGAGACAAAATCATCACCCAATCTCCTAAGCTTGTCAAGCTCCCCTGCCTGAGCCATTATCTCCACTGCTTCAGGAATCCTGTTCTGCTTCCACAGCTTCTCCCCTACGTTGCTTAGGATATTTTTCCTTGTAGCTTCATCAAGCATTGAAAGGTTTACAGAATTCATGCCCTCCTTCAGTATCTTTTCTACTATTGGATGCTCCACATCTTAACACTTACTTCAGGGAATAAATAGTTTTTGGAGAAAAATAGGTTTTGTTGTTGTTTTATGGTAATAACTAACTGAAATTAAGGATAGGCAGCGTTCAAAATGCAGGTTATCAGCCTAAGGTCGAACCCATTTGCCCGACACACAAAAAAAGGTCAGGGAGTTGGTTTTCATCGGAAAATCCAGAAAATCTAATCAGGCTAATCTGTTGCTTTTCGCTTGCTGCTAATCCCTGCAAGCAAGATTTTGAACGCAGCAGGAGAAATAAAAAAGATATTTAAACTGCATTTTAATTCATCCTGTATAACAGCCCCGTAGTCTAGCGGTCAAGGATAGGGCCCTCTGGTTGCTCTGCAATAGAAAGGCTCTGACGGCAGTTCGAATCTGCCCGGGGCTATTTTAAATTGAGGATATAAATAATCAGTAAAATTAAGTTTAGAGTAAATTCATTCCGTCGCTTCGCTACCAAGAAACACTCGGCGGAATTTTTACTGCCAAGAAAATTCCGCCTCGAATCCATTTTAATAAATGGCGAGGCGGAGCGTGTGGCAGACAGCGACGCCTCGCACTAGAATTGCAGAGCGGATTTATGATAAACCTTATTTAAAAATAAATGCCCGTGATTTATACAGTTATTAAAAATGCCAAAACTACTAGCCCAAGGAGCAGAAGCGAAGATTTTTCTTGAAGGCAATGCAGTGATAAAGAACAGGTTTCATAAGAAATACAGAATAAAACAATTAGACGACAAGTTAAAGGGATTCAGGACCAGAAGGGAGGCAAAAGTACTGGAAAAATTGGGCGCAATAAGCTTTCCTGCCCCCAAGCTTATTGAATGCGATGAAAAAGAAAATCTGACAATAGAAAGAATCAGCGGAGAATTATTAAAGAATATAATTAATGGGAAAAACTATGAAAAATACTGCAGCGAGACTGGCGGGAAAGTTGCAGTATTGCATAACAATCAGATTATTCACGGAGATTTGACTACATCCAACATGATATTTAGCAATAAAAATAATGAAATATACTTTATTGATTTTGGCCTGTCTTTTTTTTCGCAAAAAGCAGAGGACAAGGCTGTTGACCTGCACCTGCTGAAAGAGGCGCTGGAGTCAAAGCACTACCAGTTTTGGGAAAAGGCATTTAAAGCAGTGGTGCAGGAGTATTCAGAAAGCGCAAAAGATGCGGAATTGACATTGAAGAGGCTTGAGGCAATTGAAAAAAGAGGCAGGTACAGGGCGAAAAGGGGAAGTTAAGGCTGTTTTGTTTGATTTGGACGGGGTTCTCGTTGATTCTTATGAAGCGTGGTTTCTTGCATACAACCAGACTTTGAAGCATTTTGGATTTAAGCCTGTGTCTGACACTTATTTCTCAAAACATTTTGGCAAGCCTGTCGAGGATGATGTGAAGAGGGTGTTCATAGGCAAAACCACCGAAGAGGTCATGGACGGCTATGCAATGCATTTTCCGAAAAATGCGAAATATGTCAGGCTGTTTCCTAATGTTAAGAAAGTTTTAGATTATCTGAAAAATAAAGACATCAAAATCGGGCTTATATCAAACTCCCACATTAAGATTGCCCGGTCAATATTAAAACATTTTAAAATAATAAAATATTTTGATGTTATTGTTACAAGAAGCGATGTCAAAAGAGGAAAGCCTGCTCCGGACATGGTGCTGAAGGCGTGCAAGATGCTGAAAATCAAGCCAAAAGATGCTATTTTGGTCGGGGATACAAAAAATGACATTGTGGCTGGGAGAAAGACTGGGTGTTTTGCTGTGGGGTATGGGGTTGAGGGGGATATAAAAATCAAAGATTTAAATAAAATTAAAGATTTTATAGAATTTAAATAAAATATGAGAGTTATTTACAATATTGAAAAGAATAGACATAAAACGCCATTTTATAGTAGTAACAGAAAGATTTAAATATAAGTGCCGCTCATTAAATTGCATGAAACGAGTTGATTGCCTTCATTGTGAGAGAATCTTGTTCTGGTTTATTTAGTTTAAACTTTTTTAGCTTGACTGGTTTTAAATTTCCAGCTAATGTTATTTCTGTCCATCATCATTGCTGAATTCTTGCATTGTTTAGTTTAAAATCCGATTCATTTTCAAATTTTTTATTTTTATTCAGATATAAAATAACGACATAACAAAATGACACAAAACAAAACACGCAAAAATCAAGAATTTTTGGTGTCCCGAAAATTTCTAAAATTTTCGAGGATATCAGCGAAGAATGGCAGCAGTAGTTCAGTGGTAGAATGCAAGACTGTGGATCTTGTGGCGCGAGTCCGATTCTCGCCTGCCGCCCTTTAATCATGGAGGCAAAAATGGAAAGCATGGAAATAACCAGTGATTGTATTCATTGTAGTTCCGAACAATAAGGGTTTGGCTGTTTACATAGATGCAGCTCTGGAATGCTTAGGCAATCCTGAAGAAGACAAAATTGTAAGGTCAAGAGGAGAGGATGTCCCTCTTGTAGTTGAGGAGCTGTCAAAAAACGGAAAGAAAGCCGTAGGACTGACAGGCAGGGATTTGCTTAAGGAGTATGAGCTTTCTGAATACAATACTAACCTCGTTGTATTAAAAACAATAATATGGGATGACAAAAACACCTTGTTTGGAAAGCCCGTGCTATGCCTGCTGGGACCAAAAGGCAAAAAAATTGAGGATCTTCCTAAGAAAGTTAAAGTATGCATAAATTCAAAATATAAGAATCTGGCAAAAAAATATCTCAATTCTCTTGAAAATCTTGGATATAATTTCACCAAGATCTATCTTTCAGGCTCTACAGAAGCTGCTTATTCTAACGGATTGTCTGATTTAGTTATCGATATAGTTTATACCGGGGCATCAATAAAAAATGCCAATCTAGAAGTCTATGGTAAGATCTTCGAGAGCGATTTTGTGATAATCGGCGTCAAGGAAGGTGTTAAAGATGGTTAAGCCAAGAAAAGCAGTGGTGGAAATGGAAAGGTACAATCCGCCGACCTCTGACAGGGAAAACTATCTAAGATTGGATTTTAATGAGAACACTGTAGGGTGCTCTCCATCTGTAATAAAAACATTTAAATCAATAAATTTTGAGAAATTAGCGGTTTATCCCCAGTATAATGAGTTGAAAAAGGCAATAGCTGATTATTGCAATGTCAATCCTGAAGAAGTGATTGTAACTAACGGCACAGATGAGGCAATAAAATCAGTATTTGAGATTTATCTGGAAAAAGGCAAAAATGAGGTTGTTCTGCCTGTGCCTACTTATGCAATGTTCAGGTTTTATGCCCAATTAAATGAGGCATTCATAAAAGAAATCCCTTATAATAATGATTTAAGTTTTCCGGCAAAAAGTATTATTGATTCAATAGGCAATAAAACAAAAATAATAGTGTTGGTGACTCCAAATAATCCTACTGGAACGTCCATCAATGAAAAAAACATCATTAAAATAATTAAAAATGCTCAAAAATATGAAGCCATTGTTTTAATTGACGAAGCATATTTTCAGTTTTATGGCAGAACTTCAGTTCCTTTAATAAAAAAATATGATAATTTATTTGTAATACAGACTTTCTCGAAGGCATTCGGGCTTGCGGGGCTTAGGCTTGGGTACATTGTGTCAAATAAAGATAACATAAGCGTCATTCGGAAAGCCCTGTCCCCGTACAGTGTGAATAATGCCGCTGTTATTTGTGCCATTGCAGCTTTAAAGGATTTAAATTACATCAAAAGATATGTGCAGGAAGTAAAAAGAAGCAAGAAGATTCTCTGCAATGCATTGGATTCCCTGCAGATAAAATATTATCCAAGCGATGCGAACTTTGTCTTATTAAATATAGGAAGCAAAGCTGATTATTTCTGCCAAAAAATGCGGGAAAAAGGCATTCTTGTAAGGAACAGAAGCAATGATGTTTTGCTTGACGGCTGCGTAAGGATAACATTGGGCACAAATAAGCAGACAAGAAAGCTGATTTCAGCAATTTCAGAAGCTATCAAGGAGATTAATCCAATTTTGATTTTTGACATTGACGGAGTCCTTGCAGATGTTTCCAAATCCTACAGGATTGCCATAAAGAAAACATCAGAATATTTTACAGGACAGAAAATAGGTCTGAAGGAAATACAGTTTTATAAGGGCAAAAGCGGCTATAACAATGACTGGGATTTGACTTATGCAATAATAAAAAGCAGAGGCAAAAATATCCTAAGAAAGAGTATAACTAAAAAATTCCAGAGATATTATTTTAGATTGAGGAAGAATGAAAAATGGTTGCTGGACAAATCAATTCTAAAGGCTTTGTCAAAAAAATACAAATTGGCAATTTTTACAGGAAGGCCGGGAAATGAGGCTGTTTATTTATTGAACAAAAACAATTCCAAAAAATATTTTGATGAAATTGTTTCAATGGAAGATGTGAGAAGGCAGAAGCCTTATCCTGATGGAATTTTTAAAATAATGAAAGCAATGGACAGCAAGGATGCATATTATTTTGGCGATTCTATAGATGATGTTAAGGCAGCCATATCTGCAAATATAACTCCAATTGGAGTTCTTCCGCCGCAGGACAAGTCTGCAAAATTGCGGATTATGCTGATAAAAAACGGCGCAAAATGCGTTTTAGGCAATATCAATAAGATTGAGGGGGCAATGATATGAAAGAAGAAAATTTGGGAATAAAGATTGGCACAATAATATCTGTTCAAAAAGTTGATGGAATGGATAGGCTATGCATAGTCCGAATAGACATAGGAGATAGGATAGTGCAAATAGCTACAGCAGTGCCATCATACTTTGAAAGAGATTATTTAATTGGAAAACAAGTCCCGATAAAAATTGATGTTAGTCCAATAAAGATTAGAGGAATTGAAAGCCAAGCGCGATTTCTTACCACTATTAATGAAAATAAAAAAACAATTTTACTGATTCCAGAACAAAAAGTGCCAAATGGAAGCGAGGTATGGTGATACTATGAGAACTGCAAAAATATCCAGAAAAACAAAAGAAACCTGCATTGAAGCCATGCTGAATATAGACGGCAAAGGAAAATACAAAATCGAGACGCCAGTAGGATTTTTCACCCATATGCTTGAGTCATTTGCCAAGCACGGGCTTTTTGACATTGAAATGAATGTAAAAGGAGATTTGAAAGTTGATCAGCACCACACAATAGAAGATACCGGGATTGTGTTAGGGCAGGCTTTCAGCAAAGCTTTAGGCGACAGAACAGGGATTAACAGGGCTGGCTATTTCATTTTTCCTATGGATGATGCTATGGCTGTTCTCGCCGTAGATATTTCAGGAAGGCCTTACCTTAACTTTGACGCAAAATTCAAGAGAAGATTTTGCGGAGAGCTTGACACAGACTTGATAGAGGACTTTTTTTATGGATTCTCTATCGGGTTAATGGCAAATATAGCAATCAGAGCAAAAAACGGGAGAAGCGACCATCACAAAATTGAGGCTGTATTCAAGGCATTTGCCAAGGCCATGAAAACTGCATGCTCAAATGACAAGAGAGCGATGAATGAAATGCCTTCGACAAAAGGATTGATTTGAAGCCAAAATGATATCAATAATAGATTTCGGAGCTGGAAACCTGAAGAGCGTAAAAAACGCGCTTGATTGCCTTAATTCAGGCAGCAGAATAACCGACAGGCCTGATGAGATCGCCAAGGCTGAAAGGCTCATACTTCCCGGGAACGGCTTTTTTGGGTTTATGATGAAAGAATTGAGGAAAAAGAAGCTGATTAATCCTATTAAGGAGTTCATAAGCAGCAGAAAGCCCTTCCTTGGAATCTGCCTTGGCATGCAGGCTTTGTTTGAGGAAAGCGAAGAAAGCCCCGGCGTTAAAGGGCTGGGGATATTCAGGGGCAAGGTTGTGAAATTCAAGAAAGGGAAAGTGCCGCAGATTGGCTGGAATAAGATAGCACCGATGAAAAAAAGCGATGAAAATATTTTCAGCGAAGGCTATGTGTATTTTGTCAATTCATACTATGCTGCGCCTGAAGACAAGTCTATCATAGCTACAACAAGCGACTATTACGGCAGTTTTACCAGCGCTGTAAGCTTCAGGAATGTTACGGCTGTTCAATTTCACCCGGAAAAAAGCGGAGATTTTGGGCTGAAGCTGCTAAGGAAGTGGCTGCAATGCTAACAAAAAGAATAATCCCATGTATGGATGTAAAGGACGGGAAAGTCGTCAAAGGCAGAAGCTTTGTCGGATTGAAATATGCAGGTTATCCTGTTGCGCTTGCCAAAAAATATTATGAGGGGGGCGCAGACGAATTGGTGTTTTTAGACATAACAGCATCCTGCGAGAAAAGGAAAATAATGGCAGAAGTGATAAGAAAGGCGGCAAAGGAAATTTTTATCCCGTTTACAGTCGGAGGTGGCATTGGCAGCATCAAAGATATCAGAAATGCACTTAATGCAGGGGCTGATAAGGTGTCAATAAACACTGCTGCTGTCAAAAATCCAAGATTGATCAGGCAGGCAGCAGAGATATTCGGCAGCCAGTGCATTGTGGTTGCTATTGACGTCAAAAAAGAAGGCAAAAGATGGGCGGTTTATATTGAAGGCGGAAGAAAATCTACAGGACTTGACGCTGTGAAATGGGCTGAAAAAGCAGCTTATTTAGGAGCAGGTGAAATACTGCTGACTTCAATTGACAGGGATGGGGGCAAAAGAGGGTATGATATTGAGCTGACAAAGGTTGTATCGGAATCTGTCAATGTTCCTGTCATTGCCTCAGGAGGCGCAGGCAGCCTTGCCGACATAAAAAATGTTTTTGAAAACGGCAAGGCAGATGCGGCACTGGCTGCTTCAATCTTCCACTATAAAAAATACACAATCAAAAAAATCAAGGAATATTTGCTTAAAAAGGGTGTTGAAGTGAGGAAAGAGTAAGAAAATGATAATACCAAGCATAGATTTGATGGGCGGAAAAGCAGTCCAATTGAGGCAGGGAAAGGAAAAGGTTTTGGAGCGTGACAATGTATTAGAGTTAGCTGCAGAGTTTTCAAAATACGGCGAGATAGCTGTCATAGACCTGGATGCGGCATTAGGCAGTGGAAATAATCTTGAATTAATCAAAAAAATCTGCAAAATTGCCGACTGCAGAGTGGGAGGGGGAATAAGGACAATAGAAAAAGCAAATGAAATACTGCAGGCCGGCGCAAAGAAGGTAATAATCGGGACTAAAGCAACCCCTAAATTCCTGGCTCAATTGCCAAAAGACAGGGTCATAGCAGCTATTGACGCAAAAGAAGGCGTTGTAGTAAACAAAGGATGGACTGCAAAAACCAGCAGGACTCCAAAAGACCTGATAAAAGAGCTGGAGCAGTATTGCTGCGAATTTCTCTTCACTGATGTAGACAGGGAAGGCCTGATGAAAGGCATAGATTTCGGAAAAATAAAGAAACTGAAGGAATTAACGCAAAATAAGCTGACAGCAGCCGGCGGAATTTCTTTTATGAACGAAATTAGATTGCTGGAAGATTCGGGCGTGAATTCACAGCTGGGAATGTCATTGTATACCGGAAAAATAAAGTTGGATGTGGCATTTGTATCTCTTCTTGATTTCAGCAAAAACAACGGGCTGATTCCCACAATTGTCCAGGATGGGCAAAATCAGGCATTGATGCTGGCTTTTTCCAATGAAGAATCTCTATTTAAAACATTCAAAGAAGGCAAAGCCTCCTATTACAGCAGGTCCAGGAAGAAGCTTTGGACTAAAGGCGAAACTTCCGGAAATTATCAGGAGATTGTCAAAGTAAGGTATGACTGCGACAGGGATACTTTGCTGTTTACCGTAAAACAGAAAAATAATGCGTGCCACTATGGGCTGTACTCCTGCTTTGGCGAGAAAAAATTCATTTTTCAGGAATTATATGATGCAGTAGCTGACAGAATAAAGAATCCAAGAGAGAAGTCTTACACTTCAAAAATAGCAGCCAGTGAAAATAAAATTAAGCAAAAGATAAAGGAAGAATGCCTGGAAGTTTTAGAGTACAAGGACAAAGATAATTTAGTCTGGGAAGTGTCGGATTTGATCTATTTTATTTTTGTCTTGATGGCAAAAAACGGGATTGATATCAAGGATATTGAAAATGAATTATGGAGAAGGAGAAGATGAAAGAAATCAGCAAAACAGCCAATAAAATAATAGAAGATGTAAAAAATAACGGGGATGCCGCAGTCATGTATTACACCGAGAAATTTGATAATATCAAACTGAGGGATTTTGTTGAATCAAAAAAGGATATTGACGAAGCCTACAAGGCAGTTGACAAGGAAACTATAACGGCATTGAAGTTTGCAAAGAAAAATATAGAATTGTTTGCTAAAAGGCAGATGAAGCAATTCAAGGATTTTGAATTGAGGAAGGATGGGGTGATTACCGGCCAAAAAGTTGTGCCGATTGAAAAAGTTGGAGTTTATATCCCCGGAGGCAATTATGCGCTGCCTTCCACTGCATTGATGTGCATAATACCCGCAAAAATCGCAGGCGTCAAAGAGATAATTGCATGCTCTCCAAGAATAAAGCCTGAGACAATTGTTGCATGCGACATGGCAGGAGCCGACAGGATATTCCAAATCGGAGGCGCGCAGGCAATTGCGGCAATGGCATACGGCACAAGGCAGATCCCAAAGGTGGACAAGATTGCAGGGCCAGGGAATGTTTATGTCACTGCTGCCAAAAAGGCAGTTTATGGGGATGTAGGCATAGATTTTTTGGCAGGGCCGAGCGAAGTGATGATAATTGCAGATGAATCTGCTGATTACAGGCTTGTTGCAATGGATTTGATGGCGCAGCTTGAGCACGACATTAATTCCAAGGCATTCCTAATAACCAACTCCAGAATACTGGTTAAAAATGTGAAAAAGGAAATAAAATTTAAGTTGGAAGATTTATCTACTGGCAGTATTATTAAAAAATCCATTAAAAATTTGAAAATGATTTTTGTTAAGAACATAAATGACGCGGCAACTATTGCAAATGAGAAAGCTCCCGAGCACCTGGAACTCCAGATAAAAAATCCTGAAAAATATATGAAGAAGCTTACAAATTATGGTTCATTATTTTTAGGAAAGTATTCGGCAGAAGCATTCGGAGATTACTGCTCCGGCACAAACCACGTTTTGCCCACTAACGGAGGAGCCAGATTCACAAGCGGATTGAGCGTGAGAGATTTTGTCAGATTGCAGACTTATCAGAAAATAAGCGCTGAAGGGGCTGAGAGATTAGCTTCTGCTGCATTAAAATTAAGCAAAATTGAGGGATTAGAAGCCCACAAAAAATCTGTTGAGGTAAGATTAAGGCAATAACTATTTAAACCAAAATCCAAATTAAACTTAAAGAGCAAAAATGGAGCTACAACTGCCGAAAGGAACCAAGGACTTCCCTCCGGAAGAGAAGATTTTGAGGGATAAGATAGCTAGCACGCTGAAAAATGTATTTGAGCTTTACGGCTATTCCCCTTTGGAAACTCCAGTCATTGAAAGGTTTGACGTGCTGTCTTCAAAATATGCTGGAGGAACTGAAATACTCAATGAAACTTTCAAGTTCAGGGACCAGGGAGAAAGAGAGCTGGCTTTGAGGTATGATTTGACAGTCCCTCTGGCAAGATTTGTCGGCATGAATCCCACATTAAAGATGCCTTTCAAGCGCTACCAGATTGGTGAAGTATTCAGAGACGGGCCCGTCGCTTCTGCAAGATACAGGCAGTTTACGCAGTGCGATGTAGATATTGTAGGATGCAAGGACATTATTGCAGATGCTGAGATTGTCTCGCTGGCAAATGCCTGCTTCAGGAAGCTGGAGCTGGACTGCGCCATAAGGATCAACAGCAGGAAACTGCTGAACGAAATCCTGAAATTTTTTGGAATCAATGAAGAAAAGTATGATGCGGCTATATTGTCATTGGACAAACTGGAGAAATTCGGCGCCGAGGCTGTAAAGGCTGAATTGAGGCAGAAGGGAATTGAGGAAAAAACGATAAGCAGGCTGCTGGATCTAGTAAATGCAAAAGGCACAAATGAGGAAAAGATTAATCGGATTAGTATTGCCGTCAAAAATTCCGAGGGACTGAATGAGATAAAGCAGCTGCTGGCATATCTAGATATAATGGGGATTGAGGCTGAGTTTGATATTTCCCTTGCAAGAGGGCTTTCATACTATACTGGAACAGTCATTGAAGCTGTGCTGTGCGGCAGCAAAGTCAAGTCTTCTGTTGCAGGAGGGGGAAGATATGACAATATGGTCGGCTCTTTTCTCGGAAAGGGAGAGATGCCTGCTGTCGGCATCAGTTTCGGCCTGGACAGGATTTACGATGCGCTGATCGAAAAAAAGGAGTTTGCCGCAAAAACAACATCAAAAGTTTATATCATTCCAATACAGACTTTGGGAGAGAGCCTTGGCATTGCGAAAAGACTTAGGGACAATGGCATTAATACTGACATTGACCTTATGGGCAAAGGGCCGAGCAAGAACCTCCAATACGCAAATTCATTAGGCATCCCATATGTCATTTTTGTCGGGAATGATGAGCTGAAGCAGAAGAAAGTCAAGCTGAGGGATATGAAGAGCGGGGAAGAGGAATTATTGAGTGTTGAGGAAGTTATTCTAAAATTGAAGAAGTAAGCGGTGAAGAAATCAAAATGCGCCTGCAGTTATAATTTGGGCTTATAATACTTGTCTTTATAAGATAGGTTCCTGTCAAGATAAATTCGATTCATGGAATCCACGTGGGCTTCATCAATTTCAATCTGGTAATCTGTACTTACGCCGTAAAAATTCGCTATTTTTCCTTTTAGCTCGCACCATCCAGCACCAATGATTTGGTGTTTTTCCTCATCTGTAAAGTAATAGAGTCTTGAAGGCCTAGAATCATCTTCCCTATATCCTAAATTTTTTTCATCAATAAACTTTTTAACAATAGATGCGTGATTGCCCTTTTTAATTTCATGCCAAAATCTAATATAAGGTTTTTCATCTATCATAAATTGGACTACTTTGTATATACCATCTTTCTCAGGCCAATTTACTTGATCATCATTCTCCAAAACTTCGTCTAAGCTCATTTTAATTCCAAGGATGATAAGTGATTTAAAAACCTATATAGAAATTCTTTTGATATCCTTTACTTTATCAAAATGCCTGTCTAAAGAAGCAAGCTTTTCTATGCCATATGTTCTCATGCACGCAACAACCAAGCTGTCATCAAAATCCA
Source organism: uncultured Methanosarcinales archaeon (assembly GCA_964454865.1). GTDB lineage: Archaea > Nanobdellota > Nanobdellia > Woesearchaeales > GW2011-AR4 > JACOZO01. Next base: position 827 of record CAYVTQ010000042.1, on the reverse strand, counting down.
AATTATACTCATCAATAATATTAATTCCATTATAGACTTCATTAAAATCAAGTCTCAGTATATTTAAGCTGGTAAAATTTGAAAAGAATAGATGCAATGTTTTTAAGGCATTGCCGGACTTTAGCCTGCGCTCGACAATGATAAAGCAGCTATAAACTACAAAGTCAGTTGTTATAGGCTCCTCATTTTTATTTTTTAAGCTTTTTAAGAATTGTTCACATTCATCAGCTTTTTCGCCGTCTAAGAACAATTCAAGAAAAATATTAGTGTCTATGAATACTTTTTCGCCCATAAATCCTTAGCCTCATGCTGCAGCTGGACAGATGTTTTTTTCCCCTTTAAATCCCTTAATATTCCCCGAACTAGTTTAAAAGGATCATCCACCTTTGGAATTCTTCTGGGCTGCTGATTTATCCAATTAGTCAGCGCTTCCCTTGTAGCCTTCTGCAGGGAGCCTTTCATATATCCATATTTCTTCATCGCAGATTCCCTGAATTTATTTTCCAATTCTTCCTCTAACTCAAATTTAAGTACCATAAGTACTTATGTACTTAAGTAATATATAAAGTTTTTGTTTAGAACATGGTCTGATTTAATTTGTAATTATCAAAAGAATGAGAGAGGCTCATTTTTCCCTGAACTCTTCCATCAAATCTGTGGAATCTTCCAAGGAAAAAATTTCCTTTTCCATTTTCTCACCTCCGTAAATTTAGTATCAAAACCGGTGAGTATAGATATTAGGTAATCTCACCCATTTATAAGCTTTTCGGTTTTTAGTAATACTTTAGCTTTCTGAAGCAAAATTCTAACTTGTATTCTCTACTACC
>CAYVTQ010000041.1:0-14035 GCA_964454865.1 uncultured Methanosarcinales archaeon | reverse complement strand
ATCAAAATGCGAACTGATGCCAAAACCCGAGCAAAGCGAGTTTTTACACAAAGCCAAAATCAAAGATACCTTTTTATATATGTTGCTTCACAAGAATATCTTAAAATGGGGCTTCTTGAAGAGGTAAGAAAGCAAAAAAAGAGCATTAAGCTTACATCAAAAGGCTATCACAAAGCCAATGACAATAAGAAAATCAATTCTAATCTGATAAAGAAGCATATAAAAAAGCAGGTGAAGAGGGAAGAGCATCCAAAGATAGAAAAACCCATCCATCAGATTTCTTTGCAGTCTGCAAAACTGCAGATAAAAAGGCCTGAAGGCAGCTCCAATGCTTTGGGAAGCATGGCTTCAATCAAGTCCGCAATTGAAAGCAAATTAAAAAACCAAAAGGCAAAAGAATCTCCGGAAATGCATGAGCCTCATTATCAAAAGGGCAGGTCCCATACAGGAATTCCGGGCCTTGATGAGGTTATGGAAGGCGGCTTCAGGAAGAATACTGTAAATCTTGTTGGCGGCGGGGCAGGCTCGGGCAAAAGCATTTTCTGCATGCAGTTTCTGGTTGAGGGGATAAGGCAGCATAGCGAAAATGGAATTTATATCTCTTTTGAGGAAAATGAGGAAAACATATTGAAGGATTTTGGAAGGTTTAGATGGGAGATTGAAAAGCTGATAAGGGAAAGAAAGCTTGTAATCCTTTATTATTCCCCTGAGCAGGTTGAAAAAGTGCTTACTACTGGAGGTGGCACTGTAAGGGACACAATAGAAAGCATGAATGCAAAAAGGCTTGTTTTGGACAGCCTTACAGCGTTTACGCTGCTTCACCAGACGGAGCTTGAGAAAAGGAAAGCTGTTCTGAAGCTTATGGAATCTGTTGAGAAATGGGGCGTTACAGCTTTGATGACATCTGAGCAGGAGCCTGATCCGGAAAAGCACCACAGCACAGTTGTTGAGTTTGAAGTTGACGGCGTTGTCCTGCTTTACAACACGAGAAAGGGGGATATAAGGGAAAGAAGCCTTGAGGTCTTTAAGATGAGAGGGACACAGCATTCTGCAAAGATTTATCCGATGAAAATCAACAATGAAGGAATTATGATATTTCCTGATGAGAGCGTGTTCTGATTCCTTATTTTTTCGCCTTGTTTATAAATTCCCCTACATCCCTGCCCAGCTCTTTAGCAATTGACTCAAAAACAATTTCATCATCAATATTGCCGTACTGATGGCTTATTATATTCCTCATTCCTTTTGCGTTTTTCAGTTTAGCCGCTAAATCTTTATCAATAACTTTGCTGTCCAAGAGAACATTAAAAGCGTCAGTATCATCCTGAGGAAGCCTCAATTTCCTGTCCTTTATTATCAGGAATGCCAAATCTGTTGCCGCTTCAACTATCTTTTCAACATACCTTTCGCATGCGGCTTTCTTTTCAAGGCTGGACTGGTATTCTTCAAGACTGGAAGGGATGATGCTTTCAAGCTCTTCTAAAAATTTGTTAATTTCGCTTATCTTATCCTCTATCCTGCTCATATGCCTGCACCGAATATTCTCCTCATTCTGGCAAAGTAATCATTATCTTTCAGATGTTTTATTGTAAAATCCAGATTATCATAATGGCTGCTTTGGTAAATCACCTTATGGTTTCCTGCAATATTTTTTCTTATTTTTTGGGGCAGGGTATTAAACACCTGGATATCGATCTTTTCAGGAAGCCGGCCTGCCGCCCTAATCCTGAATTTAGTCGCTTCTTTCAGGGAGATATCTTTCTTAAAGACAGCGCAAATGTCAATATCAGAGCTGCCGGTGAAGGTATTGTCTGCAAAAGAGCCAAACAGAAGGACTGCCTCAATGTTTTCACCAAGCTCATCTTTTAGGATTACATCAACAGCCATTTCAATTATTTTCTTATTATCCTGATTTTTCTTAAGATTGAATTCATCCTTAAATTCAGATATATCTTTAATAAATTCCAATTTTGGCTTTATATCCCTGCTTAGCCTGTTCCTTTCTGACTGGGTAAGGGGCATGCCATCCAGCTGATTTAGAATTATCCCTAATTCTTTCTTCCCAAATATCCTTCTTGCATTTTTATTGCCTGTTAAGAACTTTTTTAGCATAAAAATAACCATTATTTAGGTTATATTTAAAGGTATTTATATTTCCATCTTTATAGGGATTGATAATATCATAAATAAGAGATATATGGCTTCTAAACCAACAAAAATAAGATCTAAGAATTGAGGATTATCTTTTCTTTTTTGCCTTAAATTTCTTGCGGATATTGGCTTCTATCTCATGAATGGACTTTTCAAAGTCTATGGCAAGGCTGGAGATATGCACTGAATAGATGATTGCTGCAAAAAGCAGGATGTACCACAATAACTCGGCATTTTCCGCCAGTTCTTCAGTTCCTTCAAAGCTGCCCAGGAAATGGTAGATAGTCATTGAAGTGACCCCCATCAGGGCAATGAAAAAGAATATTCCCCGCGAAGAGACTATCCTTCTGATTGAAGACCCTTTTTCAAGATGCTGCACGACCATTATTATAGATATTAGCGCGAGTATCCCGACAAATACTGCAAGCGCGGATGACACCTGCGCGATAAACAGCATAGCCTTGACGTCAATCATTTGAACCAATACTCCTTAGTGCTTTTCATAGTTTGATGCGCAGCATTGTAAAACATTATGAATGCCGCCAAAATGATGACGTGGGCTATTGATTCAAGCAGCAGCTCCATCACATACCAATAGTATGCAGAAAGCAAAGCGCCAAGAGTATGCAGCGAAAATCCTATGCAAAGCGCCGTAAGGGCATATGCATGAAGCTTTAATGGTATTTTTGAATCCTTAATCGCATAGCGCCTCGCATTGAACGCAAAGAATACTGCAACAGTTCCAAATACAATTGTTAAAATAAAAAGTGTTAAAGTTTGCATGTCTTGTCCCTTATTCCTTTTTTTTATAAATATATTTCCTTTATTTTAAGTTACAAGTGCACAATTTTATTGCAAAATTGCGATATAACATTAATTATTTTAAGTGAGTTTTCTTCGTTAACAGAGACTATAATTGCATTAATATCAAGATTCCTAAACTTGTTGACGATATAATGCGAGAATTTCTCGCTTGTTCTTACATCATTATACATGGTAATAGTGCTGAGGGCATCAAAATACAAAAAATCAAATTTTTTTGTATTGCACGCGGCAGTTATGGCTATAGACAATTCAGTAAGGGATTGCGGGCCCTCCAAAAATGTGCAGTTATCTGTTTTTATAACTTTCGAGCTTGCTTTGCTTATGCCGTCTATAAAATAAAGCCGGGAAAGGTCAATATTCTTCTTTGTTAGGTAAGGTGACAATTGCTTGTAGGGTATATTTAATGTTATATAAATTCCATTCCAGTTCCATTTCATTGTAAGATTATAAATAATAGTGGAGTTTACATATTGATAAATCTTGGGATTTAAGACAAACATATAAACCCCCTTTTCAGGCTTGATTGAGTTTAATTCCTTCAGAACTTTGCTGTCAATATCTGGTTTTACCATAATTATCCCTTTTTCCAAAATATTCGCTGAACACTATTTCATTCAGCTTTTTCCTTTCCCTTTTCTTTTGGAATGCTCCTTTTTTCTCATAGCCGAATCCCACTATTAAAGGCGCGGAATTTTTCTCTCCCAGCTTAAGTATATCCGAAGCAGCATTCATTTCAGGGTGAGCAGGCAGGTGCTTATTCCAAGCTCCTGGGCCTCAAAAACCATGCTTAGAGCAGGCATTGCAATGGAAAGATAAGATTCAATAGTGCCGACCTTGTTATTCTTAATACACCTGTGGTCGCTGGTTTCCCAGCATTCGGAGTCAAGAACTAACACAATAATTAATGCAGGATCAGTGTGAAATCCGCCATAAGATGATATTCCTATCAGTTTAGTTATAGTTTCTTTGTTTCTTATTACAATAAACCGCCATGGCTGAGCATTAGAGCAGCTTGGAGCCCATCTTGCAGCTTCAAGAATTTTTTTAATATCAGAATTTTTTATTTCTTTATCTGTAAACTCATAGGTCGTTTTTCTGGATTTTGCCAGATTAAGAAAATAGCCACGTTTGGGGGGGGGGCGTGCCCTTTTGATTGTTATCATATCTACCTCTTTTTTTTATAACTATCATTTTGGTAAGTATTTTCTATTTAATTACTATAAAAACATTGCGGTTTTTGGTAATACTTTAGCATTTTGAATCTGCTATAATTCAATCCGTCGCTTTTGCGGCGACAAAATTACACTCGGCGAAATTTGACTGCCACTAAATTTCGCCTCGAATTCATTGCAATAATCCATGAATTGGCGAGGCGGAGCGATGTGGCAGGACAGCGACGCCTCGCACTAGCATTGCCGAAGGCGGATTGAAAAAAGTATATAATAAAAAATTTCATAATCTGCTACTGACCAAACTCAATTTCTTTGCGAAAAATAAGTTAACTTTCCTGACGGGAAGAGTTATATTTGCTGAAAAATTAGAAAAATTTAGATATATCTTACGACTAACTATTCCTAAAGTCCATAATTTGTGAAGTTTTATATATAAACTAATTAAAATCAATATGGAATATGGAAAAAAAGAGGGCGCAGTCCGCAGTAGAGCTTATTATAATCCTGGCAATAGGGCTTGTGCTGATTATAGCCGTCTTTGAGGTATTCTTCAATGCAAGCACTTCTTTTTCAGGGCAGCTTGAGGCGAAAAAGGCAAAATCCGCCATTGATTCGCTGGCAGATGCCGCTGAAACGGTGCACCGGCAGGGTGTCGGCTCAAGGACAAGGCTTTATGTGGCAATCCCTGATAATGTGAATTATATAAATCTCTCAAACAGGCTTATCTCAATGAACCTTTATGCAGGCGGAAATGCAAGAGATGTTTACAGGACGCTGAGCTTTAATGTATCAGGCTCAATCCCAAAAGAGGAAGGCAATCTGTTTCTTTATGTTGAATCGAAGGAAGGCTATGTTAGGATAAGTGACAACATGACTGATGTTCCTGTTTGCGGCAATAATGCTGTTGAGGAAAGCGAAGTCTGCGACGGCACTGATATAAGCAGCCAGACATGCAGGACTTTGGGCTACAGCAGCGGCTCATTAAGCTGCTTAAGCGGCTGCTCGGGCTATGACACAAGCCAGTGCATAACTGTAATCACAAGCCTTCAGTTAAAGCCGCAGAGCTGCACTGCTTCCGTGAACGAGGAAAGAGAAAATAGTTACCCTGATGCTTGCGACGGCACTTACCCATCAAACTGCACGAATGACAAGCTAAGTTGCGATGACTCAAATTATGAGGAGCATAATGCAGGCTCAAACGACTATTGCGGAGCAAGGGCGAGCTATTACAACACTTCAATATCTGACTGCGCTTCAATATCAAGCGTTATGGTCTGCAATCAGTGGTATCTGACAGCTTCTGCCCCTGCAGACTGCGACATCGGCGTTGCCCAAAATTATGAAAAGTGGCAGCTGCTCAAGGATGATTACAACGGGGCTGAAGCGAATAATGTGGTGGATATTGCTGCCAAGCCAAACGGCAATCTGTATATTTTGGAAAGCGACAGGGAAGTATGGGAATCCACTGATAACGGCAAGTCATGGACTAAAATACAAAATGATTATAGCGGAGAAAGCAATACGCCGCAGTTCCTGCTGGCTGCGCCTAATTCCAACCTGTATATAATTGAAGGGGATGAAGATATCTGGAAATCTTCAAACAGCGGACTGCTTTGGACAAAAGCCGCTTTAGATATCAATGGGGCAAATGGTGATGTAGCGGGCTTTGCCGTAAATTCAAGCGACGCATTGTATGCTGTTGACAATCAGGCAGATGTATGGAGTTCAACTAATAACGGAACAACATGGGCGCTCCTAAACAGCGACTACAGCGGCTCTGATGCAGACAGCGGCACAGAAGATATGGTTTCAGATGCCAATAATCTCCTTTACATATTAAGGGAGCAGGATATTTACAGGTCGAATAATTCAGGAATAAACTGGACTAAGGCCAATGATGATTTCAACGGAGGCACTGACACAAATAGCGGCATAGAGATGATAGAAGGCAATAACAGCCTGTTCATTGTTGACGGCAGCCAGGACATCTATAAATCAACGGACAACGGCACGACATGGTTCCTGACGACAACGGACATAAACGGGGCGAACGGCAATATTGCTGGGATGGCATCGCATAATGAACTGATTTATGCCGTGGATGCTGTTTCAGACTTGTGGAACATGACTGACTTTTACATCAGCTGGGCGTCTGTAAGCAGCGCCTGCCATTCATCAGAGCCTTCAGTTGCATGCATCAACGCCTCTTCGGCATTAAGCTGGTCGTGCGGCGACTTCTTCGGCTCGGGAATTGACGGGGCATTCATAAGGCAGTATGCGAAAAGCAACGAAGGGGCCAAAAGCTGCAGGCTTGATGCGCTCTATTTTAATGTAAGCTATGTATCATAAAAAAATCATGGCAAAATCAAAAAGCCAGATCACCGCGGATTTTATCATCACAATCTCAATAGCCATGATTATCTTTCTTGCTGTTTTTGCAATTGCCGGCAAGAGAAACAGCATTCTTGACTCAACAAGGGAAAGGCTGTATGCAAAGCAGGAAGCTGATAAGGCCGCATTGGAGATAAATTCTGTTTTTCTTGCAGGCTCTGGGGCAAACAAGTCTGTTTTTCTTCCTGCCGCATTGAAGGGCGGCTCCACATACAACATTACAGTCTACCCATCCTCCAGAATAGTCAACATTGATTATTATTTTAATGGGGTAAAAAGGAATTACCAGGCCGGAATTTTGACCTCTAATATCAGCGGCATCAGCGGAATTAACGGCACAATAAGATTATTCAACATCGATGAGGCGGTCATAATTGAAAAATAATTTCTATAAAAAGACTGGCCAGATTTTTTCGCTGGATTTTCTGATAGCTATCATTGCCTTTGCAGCAATACTTACAGCTTCTGCTATTGTGTGGGATTATACCGCCAAAAAAACTGATGCTGCGGAGAAAAGAAACGGGCTTGAGCTTGCTGCAATCAATGTATTGTCAGCGCTGATAGAAACTCAAGGCAGTCCTTCCAACTGGAGCAGGCTGCATGTCCAGAGTTTTAATTCCTCAAATGTTTTTTCGATAGGGCTTGCAAAGAATATCACGCACGGGCTGGATTTTAGCGGCTCATGGGTATTGGACAGAAAAAAGCTGAATTATATCAACTCCTCTAATTATAACATGACAAAAAATATTCTCGGGCTTTCCGGCTATGAATTCAATCTTACTTTAAGCACTTACAACGGCACTGGGTTTGTCTTTAATTATTCAGTTTCAGGCGATTTTGGGAATGCAAGCAATATAGTGAAGCATACAAGATACACAATGATTGACGGCAAAAAAGCGGAGATTTCACTTAAGGTGGCTGGAAATGGATAAAAAAGGCGTGATATTCACAATAGACGCAATACTTGCAGTAGTCATAGCAGGCATTATGCTGTCAGCTGCCTATTTTTACATTTCCGAAGAGTATGATGCAGGAGACAGGCAGCAAAGCCTGCATAAAATGTCGCTTGACGTTCTCTCTGTTTTTGAAAAAGAGGGCATGCTGCATAATTCAGTTAGCGCAGGAAGCGCTTCCAGCATCGGCAGCTTTCTTGATGCTCTTCCATCCCAAATCTGCTCAAACGTGACAATCTATGACAACAGCTCAATAATAAGGGCTTCAGCGCAGAAGCAGGGCTGCAACATAACACAGCCAGTGTTTTCAAGAAGAGTTTTTGTAAGCAATTTCAGCTCTTATTATGCGGAAGCGAAACTGGATTTCAGCTAAAAGTTTGATGAAATGATAAAAATAATTAAAAATAATAGGAATGAAAAAAAAGGGATTTTGTTTACCATTACTGCAATAGTCTTATTGCTGTCGCTTTACCTCCTTGCAGAAGCCTTCATGGAAAGAAACAATGAGCTTGGAAGCATGATGTCAGATTCAGTTTTTGGGGATAAATTGAGATTTACAGAAGATGACCTGATAAGCGGAAGCTATAGGGATTTGCTGGACATAAAGCTTGAAGGCATAAGCAGAAGCTCGACAACAGACATAAAGTTTGACCAGTTTTTCCTGTCTTCCTTGAGAGATTATGATTCTTACATGAAAAGCTACGAAACGCTTGCCGAAAACAGGTATTCTTCATTGAATAACCTGAATGTGGCATTGACAGGTTTCAACACTTCATTTCTATTGGTGCCTTACAATTCCACTTTTGAGATTCATTCCAGAAACCTTACAATTAATACAATGCCAACTTCCACCAACTACATAAGCAGCATAACGGCATATATAAAAGTAAACGGCACATTCTCCTGCAATGATATAGCATGTGTTGATCAGGCAGATGCTGATAATGAAGCCTGCGAAGCGCCGGGAAATGACCCTGCAGGAAATCCAACAGTAACTATAACTTGGGAAGACAAGACTGGGTTTACCTGCCTAAGGTCAAGAAATGTGGCTCCAACTGAAAATAACGACAAAGGCAACGGCAGGCAGTTTTATGTTTCGCTTTTGAATGCCGGAAATGCTGAAGCGAAATACGGTCAGGTTGATGGTATAAACGGCATGTTTAGAATGACTGTTAATGGTTTGCAGGCAAATGCCACCCAGTTGGATTTAAGCTATGCTCTGATGAATGAGCCAGTTGTAATAAAAGGCGGAAATATTATTGTTAAGTCGGTTTTAGGGAATATAACAAAACAAATGGAAATGATTTTATATAAGGAATAAAAAAGGGATTAAGATGCTCAATTTTGAGAAAATAAAAAAGGCAGCTTACTACATTATGGCGATAGGCTCGATAGGTGCAGTTCTTTTTATGTTTGCCGTAATTGCAGACGCCGTTTCCAAATCGCCCACGGGATTTGTAGCGGCAAATTATGTTATAGGGGATAAAGGAAGCTGCGAGAGCTCCTGCGGCGGAAAATCCGCAACAGAAGGGAGCAGCTGCTACTGCGACAATTCATGCGCCAAGTATGGGGACTGCTGCGGAGATTATCAGGGATATTGTGCTAAAAAATAATTATTTTATTAGATTAACACATCAGAAGGCTCAAATAGTGCATAAGCCATGTATTGATTTGGCGCAATGGGAAAATCTCTGTTTACAACACCGAATTTTTGGAGTGATAAAACAGGAACTGATGCATTAGTACTATAAACTCCTCCCCCTATCTGCATAAAACCAATTTCGTTAGAGGCAAGTTTTCTTTGAGTAGGATTAGTGTTGCCCATCTCATGAAGGGGAAAGTGTACGTACATAAATCCATTTTCTCTCGCTGAACGCGCCATCGCGTCAATCAAATTTTCTTCTAATTTCCCCTCAGGAGAGTAAAAATCTTCCTTTTTTGCATCTTGCCATGGCCCTTCTGGAGATCCATTGGAAAATTTGCGAGTAGAAACTCTTATAGCATCACCTGTTTTAAGAAATGCTCTAACAAGGTCATCATAAGTTGCTACTTCAAATGGTTCGACTATTTCAGCATATACATTTTTCTTCCAATCAGAATTTAACCTACCCTTTATTGCATCCTTACTAAATGGTAAGGCACTCGCTCTATCAGCCCATTTTTGATTAAGATTTAGAACCAATTCTGATAAGCCATCGTCCTCTGCATCGCGTTCTACGGAAGCTAAATCACCGATAATTCGTTTTAAACCAGTGTAGTCTTCAGGTCTTACCAATCTCAAGCCAATTTGACTTCTGTCTATCATTAACAAAAGGAAGATTAATGAATTTTTAAATCTTTTTGTAAACTAATGAGTAGGAAAGAGATTTTAAAGTGATGTTTATCTTTCAATACATTAATATTTTATGGCTGAATATTCACTAAAAACAATTATTCATTAGATATTAATAAACATAAATTCTTAAATATTAATGATATATATTTAAATTTAAGACACAAATAAATTAAAAACAACTTTAAATTCTTAAAAAACAGAAACATTTATAAATAAATAAATTAAAAGATAGTAAAAAAAGTACTTATATTCATAAAAAACAAACAATGCTCTCATTATCGGACAACGAATTCAGCGTATTGAACTTTTTAGTAAGAAACTTCACTGAAAGGCTTACGATAAGGACTATTGCCCAAAAGCTGAAGTTCAGCCCTGCTGGCGTGCATACTATTCTCAAGAAGCTTGAGAAGCAGGGCATTGTCTATGGCGAGAAGCTTGGCACCGGATTGTTCTATAAAATAAATCTTGAAAGCAAAACAGCGTATCATCTTGCTGCTGCTGTTCTTGCAGGGTTTTTTGATTTCAGCGCAAAGGAGCTTGAAAAATACAGGGGAAGCGCAGATGCTCTGCTGTTTGACGGGAAAAATGCCCTGTTTATCGTAGGAAATATCTCTTCGCTTAATGTCCTGATTGAAAACGTGAATGTCATTGTAAAGTCCCAGGACGAGTTTGTTGAGTCAATAAGGAAAAGGGAGCCTGAAATTCTCCAGATATTAAAAAATTCAACAGTTGTTTTTGGAGAAGAGATCGTCCTGAGCATGATAAAAAAATTCACCGAGAGGTTTTGACTGATGGAAGGGAATAATGCAAAAAAAACCGGCAGAACTGCATTTATTCTTCTGGGCACGCTGCTGTTGTCTCCCAGTATTGTAAGCGCGCAAACCCTCGCAGATTTCTTCGGCAGCGGGCTTTACGGCATAAACAGCTTCCTGCAGCAGGGAGCAAGCAACTCTTACATCAAGACAATTGACTTCGTATTTTTTGCCATGCTTTTTGTTTCAGTTTACTTGATAGGGGCGAAGTATGCCTTCAAGGAATTGAAAAGGCCGGAGAAAGCAGTTGCAGTTTTGCTTGGGCTGATGACTGCATTCTTATTGGTGCTGGCAGGCATTTCAATAGGGGTCTTGCTGCCATACGTCAATTGGATATTATACGTCATGCTGTTCGGCTTGCTCTATGCGCTGCTGAAAGGAATAAAGAAAAAGCTTCTTAGGTTTCTTCTGGCTTTATTGCTGACATTGGGAGCCATATGGCTTGCCAATGCGTTGACAGAAGGTTTTGGAGTATCTGCAGGAGGGTTTGATTATAGGTTCGCATGGGGGCTTGATCAGCTTCCGTCAGGGCTGATGAGCCTGCTGTATGCGCTTATTTTCCTTGGATTGTTTTCCTTCATTTTCTGGCTGATGGGAAAAATAGGGCTGCAGAATAATATCGCCAGATTTATCATCGCCTTGCTGCTTGCCTTGTATCTCGCATGGCTGCTTTCCAGCATAATAGAAGGGATGAAATCCGGGATAAGTGAAATCAAAAACCCCGTAAGCTCGCTGAAAAATCCGTTTGCCAAAATAAAAAACCCCTTCAAGAAAATGAAAAATCCGTTCGGAAAGATAGATTTCTCAAAGATTACAGAATCACTTTCCGGTATAAAGATGCCGGAGCCTCCTGCAGGGAATCTTGAAAGGACTTTGCCCCCTGATGCTGATAAGAAAAAAGAAGGGCAGCAGGAAGCAAGACCGCCTCCGCCGACAAAAGAGAAGCCGGGAGATTTTGGAGGAGGAAAGAAATATTGGTATGAAAACGGAAAATGGTATATTGATGGCAAGGAAGTCATCATCAAAGATGGAAAGCCTGTGATAAAAGACTGGGGAGGCTATTGGAACACCCCTTTAACACCGGGGCAGGCAGATTCCATAAGGCAACATTCTCCAGAAATATTTGGAACTGGTGCTGATTCCATCGGAGTTGGGGGCACAGCAGGAACTAAAACCCAGCAGCCGCCAAAAACAACTCCGCCGCCTACAAGTACTGGGACGCCTCCGCCTGCCGGGACGACTCCCCCTCCATCTGGAACTACACCTCCTCCAACAGGAACAGGAACGCCTCCGCCTGCAGGAACTCAGCCTCCTGCTGCTGCAACACCTCCTCCTACTGAGACAACTCCATCTCCTGAAAGCGGTGTCGCAGGCACAGGCAGTGGACAAACGGGTGGGTTAGAGTCTCAGCAAGAAGGGCAGCAGCCGGAAGGGGGCGCTGAAGGTGTGAAAGGAACTACAACACAATTCGTAGAAGAGCAGGCAAAAAAAACAACAGAAGGGACTTCATGGGGAAAGTGGGGTTTGGGCGCTATAGTGGCAATAATCTTGATTCTTGCAGCTAAATCTATTATTTCCCATCGTAAAAAAGCTCCCCCTTTCATTCCAACAGGCAGGGGACCTACTTTAACTAGGCCTGCTCCTGCACTTTCTTCGGCAGATCAAATGGCAAAAGATTTTGAGGCTGTTAAGAAAGAGATAGATGGCGCTATACACACAAGCAAAGATATGATTGAAAAGATAAATGATAGCAGGGGAAGTAGCGAAAGCAGCCTGAAAGAGATTAGCAAACTGACAAAATTAGAGAGAGAAGAGCTAAGCAAGCCTGAATGGGGAGAGAATGCCGAATCTCTTAGAATGGATAAAGATTCGCCTGTTTACAAATGGATTGAGCAGGAAAGGGAAGAAGTTGGAAATCTTGCCAAACAAAATGACGATTCTTCCCTAATGGATGAGATGACTCAAACAGAGCATGAAGACGGCTTAAAGGCAGATAAATGGGAGGCTGTTATTGACAGGCATATGGTAAGCCCCGAGTTTGAGGTTTATAAAAAAGCTGCAAAGAAGGCGATTGAGAATTTGAGGAGGATATGATGGTAGACATGGATAATCCGAAAGATATCGTAAAAAGTGATATTACCAAATTTAAATTGTGGATTAGATTCAAGCCTACCAAAATATTAGATCCTATTTATAGAGAGCTTACTGAAAGAATTGCAAGAACTTGCACAATACTGGGAGAGCTTCTTTCAGAGGAAAGTGTAAAAGAAAGAGTCAAAAAAGAATGGAGCAATATGAGGGAATCGCGTGAGGCAATGCTTCAGGATTATTCCCTAAAAAAAGAGCTTATAAAGCTGGAATTAATTCGCAAAAAGGATCGCAAAAACCTGCATAGCCTGTATCTAAAAAGAGTCCTTGATTTCATACAAAAATCTGCTGAGGAAAGGCAGAGAAGCATTACAAAATTAGAGTTAATAGGAGTTGAGGGCGCAGAGAGCAAGGGAATGCAGGAAGTAGTATTAGGGGTTGCTCCGGGATATATAGAAACTCTGCCAAGCCAAAGGGAATTTGTGCCTGCTGCCCGTCCAGTAAAAGTCCATAGTCTTGTCTATAAGGCTTTGGAGGGCAAGCGTTTTGTTGTAGAATTAAAAATCACAAACGGCATTTCGCCTTTCCTCATGAAAATCTATTCTATAAAAAAAGGCATAATTGGTCTGAATCTTAATGATGTTGTAAAATTAAATGAACAAGTTCTATTTAGCCCTCAATTTAAGGAAGGAGTGTATGATCTGATTATTCTCGCGCGCTCAATTTCAAAAAATCGTAAAGAAGAGCAAGGCGGCATGATGCAGGGAACAAGGGCAGATGCTGTTTTAAGGATGAGGTTTGAGGTTGAAAAGCAGCCTGAAATTCCTCCGGAAGAAAAAGTAGACATTCAGATTATAATGCCTCCAACAGGAACAAGGTTTATTGTTGGAAACCATGTGCGCAATATCGCTGCCAGAGCAATCGGAGCAAATAGCAGTCTGATAGCAGATATAAATAGAGAAGTATACTATACGTTCGAGTGGTTTATTACTCAGGAAGGGTATTCGTATCTTATTCATCACGGAAAAACCATAAGAATTTCCCAAGAGGTTATTCCTAATTCGCTTAAGCCTTATCTTCCTGCTAAACTAAAGGTTATAATTACCAAAATAAATGTGGATCCATATGAAATCATTGCAGAAAAAGAAATAAATATTCTGCCTGAGTCCTCAATAAGAGAGCTTCCGCCCCATATAGGCGCTCCTCCTCTTCCGCCCGCGCTGGAGCAGCTAAAGCAGGCGCAAATGCAGGCAGCCAATGCAGTTGAGCAGCAGCTTGATATTATCATCAGCGCCTTGGGAGGGGCAG